>CAYMMR010000169.1:0-6624 GCA_964391545.1 uncultured Nitrospinota bacterium
CATCTTCGACTTGTCCGTTTTCCGAGAGGAGATTTGCCGCCCGGATTTTTAATTTCGACAGTTCTTTTGCCGTAAAGCTCTCTCTGACAATGGATAATAAAAACTCGCGGAAGAGCGGATGATATTGGTAAATATCCTTTGCAGACAGGCGCCTTTCGGTAAAAAAGTGCATGAAGCTTAAGTTTTTGAGTATCTGTCCGGACTTCTTATTTATGGTAAGACTCTCGGCCATGCCTACGGTCATATTTGGGAAGAGAGATGTTTTAAGGAGAAATTCCCGGGTCTTATAATCGGTCTTTTTAAATATCTCATCCATAAAATAATTAAAGACCGATTCGACTGCAACTCTCCGAATCTCCTGTCTTGTATAACCGCCGGCCCTGCCGCGCTCGAGTATCAATAAAAGCCCTGCTGCCCACCCCTCAGCCTTATCCTGCAATTGAGTAATAAAATTACCAATGGGATTCTTCTGTCCAAGGAATCTCGCTATGCCTTTTGTCTCATCGTTTCTTAATCTCATATCCTCCCATCCGATAATCTTTATCTCCTGATTCGCAAGGCTGCGGGCAAAGGTCTGCGGCGGGTCAGTACGGCTGATTATTACAATGTTGCAGCTTTCTGGAATTTCATAAAGACTGTCTCTTACTACCTCATAGAATTTATCGGACGATGCCTCCTGAAAATTATCGAGGACAAGGATGAATGTCCTTGCCATCCTGCCGAACAAATCCTCAAAATAACGTCGGGTGAATGTGCCGATGCCGAGCCGATATTCCGGTGTAAGATGAGGCAGGGGTTTCTTTTTTCCTAAATTCAGCCTCTTTGCTGCCACTCCGATGTAGTGGAAGAATGTCGAGATGTCATTATCTCCTTCATCCACCTGATACCAGAGATACGGAAGCTTGCGGAATTTAATGTAACTGCCGATTAGGGTGGTCTTGCCTGCGCCTGGAGGACCGCATATCCAGATTGCCTTTCGTTTTTGCTTCCGCTCACTGTCCAATAAGCGAAACAGTCTCCGGCGGAGGAAAACCCTCGATATGGTTGGACAGGTGATTTTTGCGGGCGAAGATGTCTGTCTCATACAAGAAAATTATAAAATTCACCGCAGAGGACGCAGAGACCGCAGAGAAAAAACAATCTTTTTTGACACAGATTTGCACTGATTACTTATGATTTATTCTGTGCTAATCATAATTTATCTGTGTCTTTCAGTGTCTCTATTTCTTATTTTCCTCTGCGTCCTTTGCGTTCTCTGCGGTGAAATCATATATTTGTCCCCCCTACTACTATCTTAGGTATCCTTAATGTAGGCTGGGCATCGGATACAGGGGCGCCCTGTCCGTCTTTGCCGCATGTCCCTATGCTGAAACCGAGGTCATTCCCGACCATATCTATCTCTTTAAGAACCTCGGGTCCATTCCCTGTCAATGTGGCGCCTCTCACAGGCTGTCTTACTTTGCCATCCTCTATCAAATACCCCTCGCTCACCTCAAAAACAAAATCCCCGTTGACGATATTTACCTCTCCTCCCCCCATCTTTTTTACAAAGAGTCCTTTTTTAACGGACTCCACAATTTCGGCAGGATTCATCTTGCCGGGGGCTATAAATGTGTTTGTCATCCTCGGTATGGGGCGGTATTTGTAAGACATCCTCCTGCCATTCCCTGTGGAAGACTTCCCCTCTTTCATTGCACTCAGCCTGTCATACATAAATTGTTTCAACACCCCGTCTTTTACCAGAACGGTTCTTTGAGAGTGCGTCCCCTCATCGTCGAATCTGAAAGACCCCCTTTTAGTGGGAAGCGTAGCGTCATCAACTACGGTTATTAGGGGAGATGCAATCTTTTCTCCAAGCCTCTTTGAATAAACCGATAATCCCTGCTGTATGAAATCCCCCTCCAACCCATGCCCTATAGCCTCATGTATCATTGTCCCCCCTGCCTCGCTCGAAAGGACAACGGTCATCTCGCCTGCAGGCGCCTTTTCCGCCTCTAACATCGTAATTGCCCTCGATGCAGCAGTCTTTGCGGTCTTTTCTGGAGTCTCCATATCGAAAAGCTCAAAACCCATGAATCCGCCTGCGGACTCATATCCTGTTTGAATAATAGCGCCATCCGATGCAACCACATGACACAGAAAAACAATTCCCGTCCTATTATCTTCCGCCTGCTCGCCTTTTGAATTTGCTATCATTACCTTTCTAATCCCGTCCTGATACATCACTTTTACCTGCCTTATCCTCTTGTCAAAACCCCTCGCTGTTTCATTAGCAGCCTTGACCTTTTCGATTTTTTTACCTGCTGCAATCTCATCGAGAGGTTTTAATATTTGAAAATCAATCTGCGGTTTCTTTACGGACATATCGAATACAACATCCCCATTACCGATAGCGGCGCTCCTCACACTTTTTGCCAGAGCAATCAAAGATTTCTCGTCAACATCATTTGTATATGCGTAGGCAGTCCTTTTATCGTATATCAGCCTTAATCCTGCGCCCAAATCCCTTCCGCTTATCACCTGTTCTATTTTATTGTCCTCGCATACTATACTTGCGGATGCCGAATCCTCTACGAAAAGTTCCGCCATTTCCCCGCCATTTGACAATGTTTCTTTCAATACCTTTTTTATAACGGATTTTTCAAGCATATTAAATCCTCGTTAATACTGCAATACTGCAACCCCTCTTTTTTTGAACGACTTTTTATTTTTTCTTTTGTTCCTTTGAAATATTAAAAAGGGCAAAAGAAAAAATAACGGAAGTGAGAAAAAAAAGGGGTTGCAGTATCAGCTAATTATCTCCAATGGAATCTCCTTTTTCAATTCCTCTAAAATCCTCTTTACCTCCGAAACGAAATACGGCGACGCAAGCACTTCAATCAGAGACTCCCACCTGTCTATAGTTCTCATAACAGCGAGGTTATCATAAGACTCGAAGATGCCGTTGAGATATACAATATCCTCCCTCCTTACTTTAACCACAATCCTATAGGCATCGCCATAATCTATCCGTAACTTTTTCTCCATATATTAAATTAACTATAACCTATAAAAAAGAGGCATGTCAAGGCATGCAGCAGATTGCTAAATATAAAAATTTTCTGTCAGCTTTTCTCAGCTTTTCTCTTGACAGTATCTTTTTTGCAGGTCTATACTACGCATCATGAAAGCCGTTTTCTATATATTTTATTTTCTTTTAATAAGGCTGCCGTCATGAACGCTACATTTTTAACGGCAATGCTGCTGACAACCTTTGCAGGCCTTGCCACAACGATAGGGAGTATAATCGGCGTATTCTACAAAAAACCGGGCCCTGGATACATGGCATTTACAATGGGTTTTTCTGCAGGTGTCATGATACTGGTATCGTTTGTGGAACTGCTTCAGCAGGGGATAAAAAGCATCGGCTTTACATACGGGCATATTGCCTTTTTTGCCGGTATGGGGTTTATGTATGCAATAGATGTGCTTATTCCGCACGATTATATATTAGAGAAGCACAACCATTCACACAGCGAAAATGGACTTATTGACGATAAAGCAGGCATCAGGCTCCAGAAGGCATCGCTTTTCACGGCAATTGGCATAGGCATACACAATTTTCCGGAAGGGATGGCGACCTTTGCCGGCGCATTAAAAAACATAGATTTGGGGATTGCGATTGCCGTTGCAATCGCAATACACAACATACCCGAAGGAATTGCCGTATCCGTGCCTGTCTATGCCTCTACCGGTTTGAGAAGTAAGGCATTTTTCTGGTCTTTTCTGTCTGGTGTGAGCGAGCCTGTCGGTGCAATGACTGCCGGCTTTATACTGCTCCCGTTTTTGAACGATGCGGTGCTGGGCTGGATGCTTGCAGGGGTAGGCGGTTTGATGGTCTTTATTGCATTCGACGAACTGCTCCCAATTTCCCACTCATACGGCATGGAGCATCTGTCTATTATCGGTGTTATAAGCGGTATGATTGTTATGGCAGCAAGCCTATCATCGATGCAGCCCTAAAGGTTGATTTATGATGCACTTAAGGCATGTTATAAGGATATTCATCATATTTGCATTGCTCGTAGCAGCGGGATTAATCGTCCGGGCATCTATGCTTCCGGAATCCTTCGGCAAATACGGCGCATACCGCGGCGATAACCTTCAGGAGCAGATGGAAGCGCGCCCCTTATACCGCGGAGACGATTACTGCTCGGAATGCCACGAAAAAGAATCCGATATAATCTCCGAAAGCAGGCATGAAACCGTCCCATGCGAGGACTGCCATTTCATAGCCGGACTTCATGCCGATGGGAAAAAGAAGCTCTCGAATATGCCTGTGGATAAATCCCGCGAAGGATGCACGATTTGTCACAGGCATCTGGCATCGAGGCCCAAAGATTTTCCACAGGTCAAAGACTTCGATGCTCATATTAAGGATAACTGGAAGAGCAGGCTCGGAGAGATAGACCTTACGGCAGGATGCTGGAACTGCCATAAGGCGCACAAGCCGGAGATATTGGAGCGGAAGGAGGCTGTGTTCTGAACATGCCGAATAAAAAACAGAACAGGCGGGAGTTTTTAAAAAGCGGCATTGCAGGGATTGCAGGCGCGGTAATCGTAGTAATGATACCCAAGCCGTCCGCATTTGCAAGGGAAGATAAGGACGATGCCGGCGGCGATGACTACGATTGGTATAAGCACTATTATGCCTATGTAATAGATACGACGAAGTGTATCGGCTGCGGAAATTGCGTCCGCGCCTGCAAGAGAGAGAACAATGTTGTGGAGCAATTTTTCAGGACATGGGTAGAGCAATACCGGATTACCGAAGATAACCATGTTTATGTAGACTCGCCAAAGGGCGGGTTCAACGGCTTCGAGCATATTCCGGTTAAAGAAAAGGTCGTCAAAGGTTTTTTTGTCCCGAAGATATGCAACCATTGCAGGAAGACCCCTTGCACCCAGGTATGTCCTGTCCATGCTTCGTATCAATCTCCCGACGGCGTGATACTTATCGATAAAAAACGGTGCATCGGCTGCGGCTACTGCGTTCAGGCGTGCCCTTACGGGTCGAGGTATATAGACCCCCGCACCCATACTGCCGATAAATGCACATGGTGCTACCACAGGATTACTAAGGGACTTCTTCCGGCATGTGTGGCTTCATGCCCGACTGCAACGAGAAGGTTCGGAGATATGAAAAAGGACGACTCCGAAATCAAGGAACTCATAGAAAAAAACAGGGTGAATGTCCTCAAGCCGAATCTTAATACAAAACCATTTTGTTTTTACATAGGCATGGACGAATCGGTCAGGTGAAAGGAGCATGGCAAAATGACATATTCGGAATTTTCGTTTCCCAATGACACTCATATTTTCTGGTCGCTCATGATAGTAACCTACCCGTTTATTACCGGGATTATAGCAGGCGCATTCATCGTGTCCGCCATGTATATCGTCTTCCATAAAAAGCAGCTCTGGCCTATACACAGGTTCTCCTTATTGATGTCCTTTGCATTTTTACTCTGCGCAACTTTGCCCCTCTTAAACCATCTGGGACATCCGGAGCGGGCGTTCAATGTTATTATCACCCCGAATTTCAGGTCTGCTATTGCAGGCTTCGGACTTATCTACAACTCCTATTTCATTGTGCTATCGCTGGAGCTTTGGTTCTCCTATCGTTTGGATATTATCGGCGCATATAACAAAAGCAAAGGATGGAAAAGGAGATTCTGGGGGCTCTTAACCCTCGGGGTTACGGATGTTTCTTACGAGTCGCGGCGCATAGACGAGAGGATTATTTATATCCTCTCCATTATCGGCATACCCGCAGCGTGCACCTTGCACGGTTATGTGGGCTTTCTGTTCGGCTCCCTTAAATCCAATCCATGGTGGTCGACTCCCCTGATGCCGCAGGTATTCCTGTTATCCGCAATATTATCGGGATTGGCGCTGCTGATACTCATTTACCTCTTTCTCGGCGGTTTTTATATACTTGAGCGCTCCTACGAATGTCTGAAAACCCTCGTATTTTACCTCTGGTTTACAATGCTGCTGTATATAGTTTCCGAAGGGCTCGAGATATTGTATTTTTATTACGAATCCTCCGACGCATGGTATGCAATCTATACCCTCATTACACAGAGGATATGGTTTACCTTCGTTGGGCTTCAGATAGGCATAGGAGTGGTTATCCCATTTACGCTTATGACCCTGATGATTTTTTTCAGAAAATGGGAATATATGTTCGCTACGATGTCCGCGATAGTAGCCGCCATCGCCCTTTTTGAAGTATGGCTGATGCGCTGGAATATAGTTATCGGCGGACAGCTTTTCTCCAAGAGCTTTGTCGGGTTCAGGTCATACCATCCAGAATTTTTCGAAAAGGAAGGCATTCTCGCTGCCATTCTGCTCACCATACTGCCGCTCATAGTATTGTTCTTTCTCTCGCGGCTATTCGGGGTGAAACCCGAATATACCGGAGACGAGATAGAGGAAAAAAAGAAGTCAGGGTCGTGGTCCAAGATTATCCCGGAAGGCGCCGATTAAAGTATTCGTAAAATATATTTCCGGCGGAACAATGACATGTTCTCCCTTCGCTTCGCTCATGGAGAATGCGGGGCTGAGCCATGTGCCCCATCC
>CAYMMR010000170.1:0-6560 GCA_964391545.1 uncultured Nitrospinota bacterium
CGTTTTCACGGGAATGACGGATATGGGACATTTGTTATGCAGTTTTCAATAATCACTCCTTTTCGCTTTTCTTATGCTGCATGTAGAAGACGAGGGCAATCAAAACTGCGGCAATGGAGACGCCGAACATCAGGGTCTCCTTTGCCTCTTTCCACTCAACGAGATGCTCGAGGAAGGTAACTGCAAGTATCAGTATAATCACGCTGGCAAGCTTTTCTTTTAAGCCGTCTAAATTTTCTATGACAAGCCAATCCGGCACATCTATCTTGCCGAAGAAGAGCTCATATATGGCAATAGAGAATATGTAGAGGACAATAGCAAGAAGGAGAGAGTCCAGAGCCGAAATCATGTGAACGCCGCTGTGAATCTCCTCATGGGTAATAAGTCCTGTGATGAGATGGACTACATTGGTAATCATCTTCACCGTCCCCCAGATGAATGTAGCCGTAGATGCAAGGAATGTGGAGACAACCGCCAGCAGTATAATATATTTCCCTTTTTCCAAAATAAATTTGAGCATATAGCGTCCTTTCTATTTCTATTGTTTTTATAGAGACACCTGCAAAACAAGGAAATAACCATTAAAATGGTGCTTAATTTTGAAAATACCGAATTGCTTCAATTCTGTCTCGCCAAAAACCAGTTTTGCTTTTTTCAGTATTTCTCTTTCGTCACCTTCTTCATGGCACGGCAAAACAAAATTCAACGTATTATCCTTTATTGCCGGATATTTGTTTGACTTTAGAATATTCCCCTCTGCCTTTACCTCGGTCATAATTCTGAAACGTAATTTTACGGATGCCTTCTCTACATTTCTAACCCTGCTAAAATTTTGCTGTTGAGAAAATATGGATAAAAGAGTTTGTTTAAACTCCTCTGAAATTTCTTTTCCGCTCTCTTTTAATCGTTCTTCTAAAACTTGTGAAAAAGATTGGCTTATCAGATTTTCTATGCTAATCGTTTCAAAAAAGCTGCCATAGACAAGACAAATTTTTGCATAGCTCTTCTTTCTTCCTCTAACAAGATAATATACATCTCTTAAGGGTAATGAGAAAATATCATTACCGGCTTCTTCCATCTGTTGCTTGATTATACTATTCCCTCCAGTAATAATATCCTCAATCTTTTTACTCCGGGAAGGGATAGTTGAATTAAAAGATGAGACAGTATAAGAATCGCTGTCTTTTAGCTCTATCAGTTCACCACCTGTGAATATTTTTCTATCCTTATTAAGACGAATAGCCATATCTGGAAAAATACCATCATTTCTGCAGGACAACATATTTTCATTAAATGGGAATTCATCCAATTTTTTGACCTTTCTCAAAAGATGTTTCTGCTGAACCAAAGAGCGAAAGAAATGATAAATGGAATATATTTTGATATTCATATCTCCTTTATAAAATATATGCCAGAATACCCCATCCCTTCAGAGTGGGGATGAATGGCATCCTCTTTAGGGAGTTTGAGGGATAGATTCCCTCAATTGGTTAATATTTCTCTTTGATGCCTCGCCCTTCAGGGCGGGGTAATTCACTCTCCAAACAATGTTAATATTTTTTCTTTCTTAGATATAGCTGGGATAAAGTCAATATCCCATATCTTTTTCAGATTTTCCGTATAAATATAATCCTTGTAAAATCGAGATATGCTATCTGCTTTGTTAATGTATTTCAAACGATTTTTAATACACCTTACATTTTCTGAATCAATCTCAATCACGATAGATTTTCTGCCGAGCTGCTCGGCAACGACCAGTGTCGTTCCTGTGCCTGCAAATGGGTCTAATACTGTATCTCTAATTTTCGTGGAAGAAAGGATTATTCTTAACAAAAGGGCGATTGGCGATTGCTGTTTGTGAAATCTCTCTCCGGTTTCTTTTCTGATAGCCTCATCACCTGCAAAATACCCTGATGTCAGCTCACGAATATCATCCCATACATCTGTGACATACATACCATCCTCACGCTCATATTTGTAAACTGGCGGCAGGGGTGGATTAATTCTGAGACGATTGAATACCCTCGTATTTTTCCCTTTTGTTGCAAAGGCTATGATTTGATAATGTTTGCCAAATTTATTTGAACAAGGAACTGCTGAACTTTTTTTCTTCCAGATAATAAGATTTTGTAAGATCCATCCTGTCTCACGGAGACACTGCAAAACATATTCAGTATTTTTCTCTCTCTGCATAAAATAAATTGCACCGCCATCAGAAGTTATCTCATAAACGCCTTTGCAAACTTGCTCCATCATCTGCCAGTATTCATGCTCAGGCAAATTATCATTCCACGAGTTGTATTCTTTATCCTGATTAAAAGGTGGATCCAGAAAAGTTAAATCAATCTGTTCAGAAATAAATTCTTTAGAAAGATGTGTTAAGCAGTCGCCTTGAATGATTTTATGATTCAATACCTTCCCATTCTGACCCATTTTTATCATTTCCTATTTCTCCGACAACATATTAATCCTATGCGCAAGACAGCCTGCGCCGAAACCGTTGTCAATATTAACTACCGCCACTCCGGCAGTACAGCTATTCAGCATGGAGTATCATGCGAAAGGGCATATTTTCATGTTTTGTCAGAGTTATCTTTGTCCAGCCAGTTTTTTGCATCTGTAAGCTGTCAATCCTTTCAAAATGCTCTGTATTGTTTGTTATAAGCACGCAATGATTGGCAATTGCTATGCCGGCAGTCAGGATGTCAAAATCTTCTATTATTTTACCTTTGGATTTTAGATTGGCTTTAATCTTTCCAAATTGTTTTGCAGATTCTTCGCTGTCGGATAAAACAGTCAGATTCTTTTTGAACAACTCGATTCGCTTCAGATTTTCTTCAACTTTTTTGGAATTATAAGCTCCGATATCTGTATCTAAAAGATATTTCAAAAAATATCCCCTGTTCTGACTGTAGATTTCCTGCTGGAATAAATATCTTTTATCTGTTCTTCTGCTGTTCTACCATCTTCCCATGTGCCGCATATTGATAGAAATTCTTCAGTTGCAAGTTTTTCATCGGATTCGGTCTTGATAAGCTCTTGCTTCAGAAGATGGATAATTTTAAACAGTTTTTCCTGCAGAGGCTCGGAAAGGTCATGTATCTCTTTCATGATTTCTTCTTCATATGTTGTTTTAATCTCCATGACAATCCCCCTTTCTATGTTTTGCTGGATAATAGAGGAACTCTACCAACTATTTTTTCATTTTCTTTATTTTGGCATAAATAGTTATTAGAGGCAAGCAATTCAACATGCGATACCTTAATAAATTTCAGTATATTTTGATACTCTGACGATTTGGCATTTTATTTAGTCTCCCAGCATATTAATCCTGTGTGCCAGACAGCCTGCACCGAAACCGTTGTCAATATTAACGACAGCCACCCCGGAGGCGCAACTATTCAACATTGATAAAAGGGCAGATATTCCCCCGAAGCTTGCGCCATAGCCGATACTGGTAGGAACTGCTATTACAGGCTTATCAACCAGTCCTCCAACCACGCTCGCAAGGGCGCCGTCCATGCCTGCCACAACTACAATCACCCTCGCAGCCATAAACCTCTCCCTTTTATCCAGAAGCCTATGTATGCCTGCAACGCCTACATCATACACCCTCTCCACCTTGCTTCCCATTGTCTCTGCCGTAACAGCAGCCTCTTCCCCCACAGGTATATCGGATGTCCCTGCTGTAGCAATCAACACCATTCCCTTAAGTTTTTTTTCCTTATTTTTTATGACAATAGTCCTTGCCTCTTTATTATACTCAGCCCTTTTATCAATTTTTTTAATCTTCCCGAATATCTCCGGCATAGCCCTTGTAGCCAGTATATCGGAGCCTTTTTTGAGCATTCTCTTTATTATTGCCGCTATCTGCTGAATTGTCTTTCCTTCGCAATATACAACCTCCGGAAATCCCTGTCTTATCCCTCTATGGTGGTCTACACTGGCAAAACCTATATCCTCATAGGGCAGATGTTTAAGCAAATCCAGCGCCTTATCCGGCATAAGTTTTCGATTATATATATCGTCTACTATTTTTTTCAAATCAGAGCGGTTCATGTTATTTTTATCCTCTATTAATCAATTATACGGAGATATGCCTTATAGAGATTGTTTTCTGACATTTTTAAAGGTTTTCTCCAATAAGGCAGGAGTGAAATCTTATCTGACAGCAACATACTCTGCAAAGGAAGTTGACTGAGTGATAAACAGCCCATCCTCCTTCAGTCCTTGCAAATGCAGTTCAATGGCTTCATACATATTTTGCTCTGCTTCTTCACGCGTAGCTCCCGTAGCTGCACATCCTGGCAAGTCGGGTGAATATGCAGAATAGTTTCCATCTGCCTTTTCAATTACAACAAGAAAACGATACATTTTATTTTACCTCCTTCAATTTAGCCTGCTTCAAAATACTGTTGAGAGTTCCTGTCGCCAAATCATCGCCGTGATGTCCGGCAATTGTTACCCTGCCCGACTTCACAGGGTGTTTATATTGACGATGGCTTCCTTTCGTATCAACTTGATACCACCCATTGTTTTCTACTAATTTTAGCATGTTATCTACATTTGTAGACAAAAACTTTTTTAAAAATGAATTTTGATGATTTGATACTCATTCCTTGCATTTATTTCAAGACCTGACACGGTGCCTTTTAATGGGTGACCCTTTTTGTCTTTTCAATCCGTTGACTTTAAGCATAGTTCATTCCAACCTTTCTGTATGTATTTAAAAATCAAGAGGACTCTTCGCCTCTTTCACCGTCCTGCTCGGCACACAGTGGGTATAGATCATTGTCGTCCTTACATCGCTGTGTCCAAGCAACTCCTGTATAGTGCGGATGTCGTAATTGGACTGAAGCAGGTGCGTGGCAAAAGAGTGGCGGAAAGTGTGGGATGTAACTCGTTTCGTGAGCTTCGCCCGTCGGACAGCCTCATAAAGAGCTTCCTGAACATGCTTTTCATGCACATGATAACGTCGACGTTCCTTCCTTTCCACCACGAATGTCAATGACTGCTGCGGAAAAAACCATTGCCAGATGAAATCCCTCGCGGCTTTCGGATATTTCTTTTCGAGTTGATCTTCAAGAAACACACCCGCATAACCCGCGGCAAGATCCTTATCGTGAAGTATTTTTATTGCCTCAAACTGTGCCACCAACTCCGGCATAATTGTCTGCGGAATTGGCACTGTCCGGTCTTTACTGCCCTTCCCATGGAGAGTAAGGATTCCGGCGTCGAAATTGAAATTCTTCACCTGCAGTTTCACGCATTCGAATAGACGAAGCCCGCAGCCGTACAACAATTTGACCGCAAGATTGTAGGGATGCCTCAGATGTTTCAAGACAGCGTCTATTTCCTTTCGGGAAAGGACAACCGGGATATACTTCGATTTCTTTGCACGTGGAATGTCCTTGTGATCGCCGAAATCTTTCTTCAGAATATGGCGGAACAAAAACAACAAAGCGTTGAACGCCTGGTTCTGCGTTGATGCTGCAACCTTGCAGTTAACCGCAAGATAGGTGAGATATGATTTGACATCTGTTGCTGACAATTCGTCAGGTGGCTTGTTTTTCAGGTAGCTCTGAAACTTGCGGCTCCAATCCGCATAGGTTTTAAGCGTTTTCCGGGAATAGTGCCGCATCTTAATCTCTGCTGCCAGATTGCCTATGATTTTGTCCCAAGGTGGAGATCCTGATTTTGCCATGCAGCGCCATTCATTAAAACGTTTGCCCGCCAATGGGGGCGGAACAGAAGCTTGCCCGATATCGCTACTATTGGGGGGCTGTGATGATGATCGCGGTGTCGCCTCATCCCTCGATAAGGTATTGGAAGATTCCCCCTTAATAAACTTGTCCCCGAAAGCCTGCCCCCGAATGCTTCTATCGGGGGTATTAATCGGGAAGGGGGTGGAGGGGGATGTTGCCTTTACTGCCTTTTCAGTATTGATTTGAGCAGGAGGGGTTTTATTATCTATTTTCCGCAGTATCTCAAAATAGAGAGACAATGCATGTGCAGCCTGTTTTTGCTGTTCCGGGGTTTGTTTCTTTTCCCGCAACTTTTGAATGAACAAACGCACATGCTCCGACCGGGAATCAGGAAGCGGATATTTGCTGCGGAAATCAAGATAATACCGCAGCCACTTCCTGTAATCCGCATGGAGGGTGACAGGTACTGCCCGTTTCTTAAGGACAGCAGAATATTGTTCCCAAATATCAGATGGAATTAATTGCATAGGCGACTGACACATTGGGACTAACATTCAATTTTGCATATTAGTCCCTGAGAAAGTATAATAAAATTAACCAGATAACGTCAAGCTATTTTTTTATTGACAATATATTTAACCATTGCTATTATCCAGTAATCCGTTTACCTAATAACTGGTTCTCCCTTCGCTTCGCTCATGGAGAATGCGGGGCTGAGCCATGTGCCCCATCCCTCCGCTCCGCTGCGGGAGAACCAGGGGCACGAAACCAATGACCCTGCGGGTCATGGCTCAGCCCCGCATTATACGATAAGGAGACAATCATGCTGAATAAAATCAGCCGACTTTTATTCGG
>CAYMMR010000171.1:0-6552 GCA_964391545.1 uncultured Nitrospinota bacterium
GGCCTTACACCGCATTTTCACTTTTCCATGGATGGTAAAAAGTGAAAATTTCCACAGTTCAGACAGCCATGGACGGCTGTCTGAACGGCAAGCGGAAGGGACATAAGGTCTTTCACGCATTTTTTGGGATTATATGCGGTGGAGACATCGATGTTAAATCGCAAACACTCTCACATAAACGACCGGCCCCACGGAGATGGTGATACGCATAATCATACGTACGGCACAATAGACCCGACGCTCCTCACCACCCAGCGTGGTATTCGGGCTGTCAAATTGTCTCTCGCCGGTTTGGCTGCTACGGCTGTTTTTCAGACGGTCATCGTCTTCTTTTCGGGCAGCGTTGCTCTGCTTGCCGACACGATACACAACTTTGGCGATGCTACGACAGCCATCCCTTTGTGGCTTGCGTTTGCACTGGCGCGGCGGCAGCCATCACGCCGCTTCACTTACGGTTATGGACGCGTGGAAGATGCGGCAGGAGTTATCATCGTGCTGACAATCTTATTCAGCGCCGTCGCCGCAGGCTATCAATCGGTTGACCGTTTCTTTCATCCCCAGCCCGTTCAGAATTTGTGGGCAGTTGCCGCAGCCTCTATCATCGGTTTCGCAGGCAATGAGCTTGTCGCGGTTTTCCGCATCCGGGTCGGCAAGCAAATCAACAGCGCTGCTCTGGTTGCAGACGGTTATCATGCCCGCGTAGACGGCTTGACCAGTTTAGGGGTATTGTTCAGCGCAGCAGGCGTGTGGTTCGGTTATCCTTTAGCGGACCCAATTGTGGGTCTGCTCATTACGATTGCAATATTGGACGTTGTTTGGGAATCGGGGAAGACAGCCTTTATCCGCTTGATAGACGGGGTTGACCCCGAAGTGGTTGACGAAATTAGACACGCCGCGAATCATGCCTCAGGGGTGAAAGATGTCTCTGAGGTGAGGGTAAGATGGATGGGGCACAGGCTTCATGCAGAGCTGAATATAGCAGTAAGCCCGGAACTCTCTGTTGAGGAAGGGCACGAGGTCGCCGGCGAAGTCAGACACCACCTCTTGCATCATTTGCAATATCTTTCCAACGCCACAATCCATGTTGACCCTGCGAATGCATCGGGAGAGAAACATCATCGTATCGCTGAACACACGCCGTGAAAACTATTGACAGCCATTATTCATGAGTCCTATAATATGACCGATTCTAAATCTGTCTGGAATTCAGCGGTATTTTTTCAGGTTATTGTTCCATTAGTAATGATAGACAGAAAGTGTATAATTACTTGTTCTCCGGCCGCTTCGCTCCCGGAGAATGGCGCGAATGAGGAGCATTCGCATTGTTCCCCGTCGCTTCGCGCCGGAGAACAATGCGAATCGAACAGACGCCCTTCGGGCGCTCCTCATTCGCGCCATTAGCCCTACATAAAAAGGCAAATCATGGCTGAACCGGTTCTTATTGTAAATGGAGCTACCAGAATTAATGGAAATACAGATATTCTTGTCGAAAAAATTATTGAAGGTGCTAATAAATCTTGTTTGAATCCTCCTCTTGTCGAGTTGAGAAATAAACATATTTCAAATTGTATCGGTTGCTATAAATGTCTTAGAGAATCCAAATGTAATTTTCAAGATGATATGACAGAAATCCGCAATCAAATCAACGCAGCAGAATTAATGATACTTGCATCCCCTCTTTATTGGTGTGGAGTTACTGGATTGATGAAGACGTTTCTTGACAGACTTTTCTTTTATTATCATCCAGAGAACAAGGCTTTAATCGCAGGAAAGAAAGCTATTATTGTAACGCCTATGAATCAAAAGAATGTGGATTTTGAGTCTGAAGTATTAGTGGAATTTTACAATCGCCTTTTTGGTTGTCTTGGTGTTAAAATAATAAATATGCTTTTCTTTAGTAATATAATGGAGAAAGGATCGGTATTAAAAAAGTTAGAATATCTTGAACAGGCTTACGCTATTGGAACTAATTTAAAGGATTTATAGAAAAAGGGGGGGTAGATTAGATATGCCAAAAATAGAGGAAATAGAGGCTACAATCGAATCACTTTCAGACGATGAATATGCTCGTTTGAGAGAGTGGTTTTATGAAAGGGATTGGAAAAAATGGGATAGACAGATTGAAGTAGACTCAGAATCAGGAAATTTGGATTTTCTGATCAAGGAAGCTATTGATGAAAAAAAGCATGGAAATCTCAAGGAACTCTAAATGCATCGAACAATAAACCGCTTTTGGAAGTGTTTTAAGAATCTTCCTGTTGCCGTTCGAAAGGTATCAAAGAAAAACTTTGAGTTGCTCAAAACGAACCCTTTACATCCCTCTCTGCATTTCAAGAAAATTGGTAAGTTTTGGTCAGTGCGAGTTGGAATTAATCACAGGGCACTTGCAGTTGAAGATGGTAATGACTTCATTTGGGTATGGATTGGCACTCATGAAGAATATGAAAGAATGATTAAGGCGATGGACTAACAAAAAAATCCAGCGGACGGGGATTAACCCCGCCGCTGATTCAGGTCGTTATAACAAAAAATGCACAAAGAAAACAGTTGATTTAGAGAAAGGGAAAATAATTAACAGCTTGTGGGACTTACCAGAAAAAGCTGCAAATAATTCTTAATCATTTATAATGTCTTTTTGAAAAATCTGTGAAAATCTGCGTAATCTGTGGATTAATCAGGTTTTTGCTCACACCAGCATCTTCTCTATTATCTCATACACCTTTTCCAATGCCTCGTCAAGTTTTGCAGGGTTTTTTCCGCCTGCCTGCGCCATGTCAGCCCTGCCGCCGCCGCTTCCTTCTACGATAACCGCTGTCTGTTTTATTATCTCGCCTGCATTTAGTTTCGATGTCAAATCCTTTGTAACACCGGCAACGAGAGAGACCTTGCCGTCCGTTACCGCCCCTGCCACGACAACGCCTGATTTTATCTTTACCTTTGTAGAATCTATAAATGACCTTAAATCCTTAATATCAAAATTCCCGAGGTTCTTTGAAAGGATATTGACCCCCTTTATGATTTTAACCTCTGCCATAACATCCCCGCTCATATCTTTAACTGTCTTATCTTTCAACTTCTGTAATTCCCTCTCCAGTTCTTTGTTTCTCTCCAATACCTTTTTTATCTTTGCCAATTCCTCCTGCGGAGGGGATTTGAGCATATCCCTTATCTCGTTTAACTGTTCTTCTTCTTGCTTTATATACTTGTATGCGCCTTCACCTGTGAGAGCCTCGATTCTCCTGATGCCTGATGCTATGCCGCCTTCATGGATTATTTTAAATAATCCTATATTTCCCGTAGCCTTTGTGTGTGTGCCGCCGCACAACTCCATGCTGTAGTCCCCCATCTTTACGACCCTCACCTCTTCTCCATATTTCTCGCCGAACAGGGCCGTTGCGCCTTTTTTTACTGCATCATCCAGTCCCATGACTGAGGTCTCTACTGCATAATTTTCCCTTATCTTCTGATTGACTATCTCTTCGACCCTGTGCATTTCTTTTGCTGCAGGCGCAGAGAAGTGGGTGTAATCAAAGCGGAGCCTGTCAGGCGATACAAGAGAGCCTGCCTGTTTTACATGGTCGCCGAGAACATCTCTCAATGCAGTATGAAGCAGGTGAGTGGCAGAGTGATTTAATGCTGTTGCCCTTCGTTTATCTTGATTAACCGATATTTTTATTGTATTGCCGGCCTTTATACTACCTTTTTTAATAACGGCATTATGAATAATAAGATTTTGCAGGGGCTTCTTCGTATCCATGACATCTGCATTAACATCCTCATCCCAGAACTTTCCGGTGTCTCCAACCTGTCCGCCCGATTCGCCGTAAAACGGCGTCTTATCGAGGACTATCTCTACTTCCTCTCCTTCTGATGCGGATTTTCTTAATTCATTATTTTTTATAATATATAAAATCACCCCTTCGGATTCCATAGAGTCATATCCTGTAAACATGTCCCTTTGTGGTTTTGAAAGGGATTGAACACCTTTTATCTTTTGCAAAACCTCTCTATATACAGGTTTAATCCCCTCTTCTCCCGAACCCTTCCATGATGCCCTTGCCTTCTCCTTCTGTCCTTCCATTGCCCTGGTATAACCCTGTGTATCAACCGAAAATCCGCTGTCCCTTGCTATATCTTCCGTAAGGTCAAGGGGGAATCCATAAGTATCGTAGAGTTTAAATGCCTCCTCGCCGGGTATTGTCCTATCCTTTTTTACTTTCAGATTTTCAATCAGGTCATTCAGCATCCTCATGCCGTAATCGAGCGTGCTGCCGAACCTCTCCTCCTCTGTAGAAATTACCCTCGATATATACTCGCTCCTGTCAACGAGTTCGGGATAGGTATCTTTCATTAAATTAACTACAACCTCCGAAGTCTTGAATAAAAACGGCTCATTTTTACCAAGCATCTTCCCATGCCTCGAGGCGCGGCGTATGATTCTCCTCAAGACATAACCCCTCCCCTCATTTGAAGGCATAACGCCGTCTGCTATCAGAAAGGTTATTGCTCTGCTGTGGTCCGCTATTACCCTGAATGAAATATCCATATTACTGTCTTTTCCGTAACCCTTTTCAAAAAGCCCTTCCGAATATGTTATTATCGGCCTTAACAAATCCGATTCGTAATTACTCTTAACCTTTTGAACGACTGCAGAGAGCCTCTCAAGCCCCATCCCTGTATCTATGCTCGGATTGGGGAGAGCCGTAAGGACTCCCTTTGCATCCCTGTTATACTGCATGAATACGAGATTCCAGAGCTCCATAAACCTGTCGCAGTCGCACTCCACATTACACTCCGGTCTGCCGCAGCCTATCCCCTCGCCCTGGTCTATATGAATCTCTGAACAAGGTCCGCAGGGTCCGGTATCTCCCATGCTCCAGAAATTATCCTTTTCGCCGAGCCTCATAATTTTATCTGCCGGTATCCCAATTTTTTCATTCCATATCTTAAACGCTTCGTCGTCGTCCTTATAAACAGTAATCCAGAGTTTTTCCTTTGGCAGTTTTATAACCTCCGTCATAAACTCCCATCCGTATTTAATAGCCCCTTCCTTAAAATAATCGCCGAAGGAGAAATTGCCGAGCATCTCGAAGAAGGTGTGATGCCTTGCCGTCCTTCCCACAACCTCGAGGTCATTGTGCTTTCCCCCTGCACGAACGCACTTCTGGGATGTTGCAGCCCTCTTATAATCCCTTTTCTCATTGCCGAGAAACACATCCTTAAACTGAACCATCCCTGCATTGGTAAAAAGCAGCGTTGGGTCTGCTGAAGGTATAAGGGAGGAGCTTTTCACGATGGTGTGCCCTTTTTCCTTAAAATAATCGAGAAATCTTTTTCTGATTTCGTGTCCTGTCATATTAAATCTATTCTAATATGCCTAACTCCAGCCGTCAAGCTGCCGGATTATCCTTAAAATCTTTATGCAAAATGACAAGAAAACTTAGAAAGTGAGTAAACTTTCCTCGAACGACTTTTACGGTGGATTATATAACTTTGCGGTGAGAGGAAAAGCATTATATCCACCGGACTTTCACCGCATTTTTTCTTTTGTTCCGCCGCATTTTAAACATAGAGCAAAAGAAAAAATAACGGAAGTGAGAGTAAAGTTTACTCACTTTTGTACCCTTTTCCGGTTTATCCATGTTAGGACTCTCAAAGGCTTAATCCTCTCTTATCAATCCCCTTAAAACAGACAGATTTCTTTTATCCTCCCTCATCGTCTTGCCCTTTGGCGTCTCGAGTATCATGGGGATGTTTTCAAATCTCGAATCGTTCAGAAGGAGTCTGAATGCAGTAAGCCCGATTTTGCCTTTTCCTATATGCTCATGCCTGTCAACCCTGCTCCCCAGCTCTTTCTTTGAATCGTTTATATGAAAGACTTTAAGCCTGTCTATGCCGATTATCCTATCGAAATCCTCAAAGGTCTTTTTATAACCATACTCATTTGAAATATCATATCCGGCAGCAAATACATGGCATGTATCAAGGCAGACCCCGATATTTTCTTTATTATCGACTATTTTTATTATCTCGGATAGATGTTCAAACTTATATCCAAGATGACTCCCCTGCCCGGCAGTTGTTTCGAGTAACAGCATCGATTTAAAATCGCTCCACTTTTTAAGTAAAATATTTACAGAATCTGCAATCTTTTCAAGCCCCTTTTCTTCGCCGCTCCCAAGATGTGCGCCGGGGTGAAAAATCAAGTAGGGCAGACCCAAACTCTCCGCCCTTATCATCTCATCATAAAAAGCCTCAAGGGATTTTTCGTAAATTACAGGGTCGGGCGAGGCGAGATTTATAAGATAAGCAGTGTGTGATGCGGAAGGAATAACGCCTGTATCTGCGGAATTCTTCTTAAAGGTTTTAATATCCTTATCCGTTAGCTGTCTAGATTTCCACCTGTTATTATTCTTTGTAAAAATCTGAATAACCTGACATCCAACCTTTTTCCCCCTGAGAGGCGCATTCTCAACACCCCCCTCTATTGACATGTGTGCGCCTAAGAGCATTTATTTATCAGCAAAGTTTATGGCATGTTGTTTACTTATA
>CAYMMR010000172.1:0-6521 GCA_964391545.1 uncultured Nitrospinota bacterium
ATATTGACAAGTCTGTCCTCCCGTTGTTATGATTATAATCATAATTTAAGATTTTTCAAGGATATTTTAATTATTCAAGGTGGAAAGATGAGAAAAACTATTAAGGCGAAATTTTCCAAAGGGGTAATCGAGCCTTTGGAGAGAATTGAAGTCGAAGAAGGGCGAGAACTCACTGTTGTTATTTTAGAACTTCCTAAAAAAGAAAAAGGAGACCCATTAGATACTACTTTTGGTGGGTGGGCTGATTCGATTAATTGTGAGGAATTGAAAAGAAATATTTATACTGACCGTCTTATTGCTAATAGACCAAAGGTAAGACTATGATGTATTTAGTAGATACCGATTGGATTATTGACCATATTAGAGGTAAAGAAGACGCAAAAGAAAAATTAAAAGAGTTAAGACCATCTGGAATTGCCATAAGTATCGTCTCTTTAGCCGGGCTTTATGAGGGGATTTATTCTTCCAGAGACCCGATTAATGACCAAAAGATACTTGAAAATCTCCTTACCCAGTTTTTCATCTTGGAAATTAATGAAGATATTTGCAAGGTCTTTGGGAAAGAACGAGGAAGATTAAGACAGCAAAGAAAAACTGTCGGAGACTTCGACCTTTTAATTGCCTCTACCTGCCTTAATTATAATTTAACCATTCTTACAAACAACCGAAAACATTATGAAGTGGTTAACGGATTGAATATTATATCGCTTTCGGATGAGGAATAAAAATATTTCTATGGAGATGCCAAAAATTTTAGTCGTAGACGACGAAGAATTAGTGAGGGAAACTTTAAAAGATTTCTTTACCGGTAAGGGTTATGGGGTAGAGGTAAAGAAGAATGGAGATGAAGCCCTCGAAGCGATGAAAAGCAATATCTTCGATCTGGCATTGGTGGATATAAAGCTGCCCGGAATGGACGGTATTACCCTTATGAACAGGATAAAGCAAGTATCCGAAGAGATGCCTGTGATTATCATAACAGGTTATCCCGATATGAATAATATATTATCGGCATTAAAGGGGGGCGCCTTCGATTTCAAGAGAAAGCCTATTAAATTGGACGGCTTGCTTTTTACTGTGGATGAGGCTGTAAGAAAGGTAAGGCTGGTAAGAGAAAATAAGAGATTGATAGATGAATTGAGAGATGCAAATCTGAATCTCCAGAGGATGCTGACAGAAAAGACAGAGAGCCTGCTGAAAGAAAAGAGCAGATTGGAATCGATGATAGACGGGATGAAAGAGGCGGTCGTATTCTGCGATGAAAACGATAGGATTGTAGATATTAATAAATATGCCCTTGAGCTATTTAAGGTTAAAAAGGAGGATACAGTTGGCAAAGACATATATCTTCATCATAAAAAAGAGAGCTATCCCAGGGTAAGATATGTGCTGGATACATTTAAAAACCATAAGGAGCAGAATTATATAGAGTGGGACAGCTATATTAGCGACAGATGGTTTAATATGAGATTTTCTGCTATAAGGGAGCATAATGGCAAGTATCTCGGCACAATCCTTAATCTCATCGATATTACAGATAGAAAGCTTATGCAGATGCAGATGGTCAGGGTGGAAAAACTAACTTCCATAGGAGGGCTTACTGCCGGCATGGCTCATGAGATTTTAAACCCGCTTAATATAATATCGGGAAATATCCAGATAAAGCTGTCGGATAATAATATCCCTGCCGATGAAAGAAGGATGTATGAAGTTATGCAGAAACAGGTCGAGAGGATTGTAAATATCATCGATGGGCTGGAGAGGTTTTCAAAACAGAGAGAGCCTAAGCGGGAAGATATTGATGTCCATATATTGATAGAAAAGGTATTATCTTTATTGGATTACGATTTTAAACTTCAAAATATAACTGTGGGAAAGGCATTCGATAAAGATATTGTTTCCGTGATTGGAGATTATGACCAGCTCGAGCAGGTTTTGATGATAATCCTCAGCAATGCCAGAGACGCCTTAAATGAAAGGGAATTAAAAGAAGACACGGAAAAACTGGAGAGGATACGATGGAAAAAAAAGATAAATATAATTACAATGGGATGCGGGCAGAGAGGTGATGTATTGCCAGGCAATGGTAAATATCTGGCAATTGCTATTTCCGATACAGGAGGGGGGATACCGGAAAAGGCATCCTCGAAAATCTTTGACCCGTTTTTTACTACCAAGCCGGAAGGGAAAGGGACAGGATTGGGGCTGTCCATTGCGCATGGAATAATAGAGGCTCTTGGGGGGAGGATAAAGGTCGAGAGCGAGATAGGAAAAGGGACGACATTTACCATTTTCCTGCCGTGTGTTTAAATAATAAAAAAACTGATTTAACGCAAAGAGATAAAGAAGAAAAACTGACTCTAACGCAAAGACGCTGAGATTAAAATAAAGACGCAAAGAAAAGCAAAAAAAGGTAAATATTTTTTTATCCCTTTCTTTTAACCTTTGCGTTCTTTGCGTCTTTGCGTTAAAAGTTTTTAGAGGTGAGATATGATAAGAATCCTTGCGGTTGACGATGAGGCGGAAGTCTGCTCGATGATAAGGCTGTATCTGACCAAAAAGGGGTATCGGGTATTTACGGCTAACAGCGGCGAAGATGCGATAAAAATCGTGAAAGAGGAGAGGCCTCATATTGTGCTTCTCGATATAAGGATGCCGGGGATGGGCGGCATAGATACTTTAAGACAGATAAAAGAGGCAGATAAGGAGATTGGTGTGATTATGGTTACTGCGGTTAAGGATGAGGAGACGGCAAAGGAGGCTCTGAAACTCGGCGCAGACGACTACATAACAAAACCGATGAATCTAAAGTATCTCGATGAAGTGCTTATGGTGAAGATTGCAATGATGATGGGGTAAGAGATTACTGCAAAACCCTTTTTTCTCACTTCCGTTAATTTTTCTTTTGCTCTATTTTAAAATTACTATGGTTCAAAAGAAAAATTAAAAAGTCGTTCGAAAAAAGGGTTTTTGCCGTATTATCAAAGAACTTTAGGTATAATGAAAAAGGTTTTTATTTATGCGGATGGGGCGTGCAGGGGGAATCCTGGGCCAGGCGGATATGGGGTTATTCTAAAGTTTCAAGATGCAGGGTGCAAGATACATGAAAAGGAGATTAAGGGGGCGGAGAAAGATACAACCAATAATAAAATGGAGATGACTGCGGCTATTGCGGGATTGAAGACCCTGAAAGAGCCGTGCCATGTTACTGTAGTCTCGGATTCGAATTATCTTGTTCAGGGGATGACAAAGTGGATTAAGACATGGTTAAAGAAAGAATGGAAGACTGCCGATAAAAACCCCGTTAAAAATAAGGAGATGTGGGAGGAGTTGATTAATTTATCAAAAAGGCATAAAATCGAATGGAAGTGGATAAAGGGGCATAACGGTCATATCGAAAACGAAAGGGCCGATAAATTGGCAAATGAGGCAATAGATGAGTTGAGTATACTGCCAAAACTTTCCCCTCACTTCCGTTAATTTTTCTTTTGTTTTATTATTTTAATTATTACACTATGGTTCAAAAGAAAAATTAAAAAGTCGTTCGGAAAAAATTTTGGCAGTATTATATTGTTAGGAATAAATTTATGGATGTAAATATCAAAAAGAAGATTTTAGTAGTTGATGACGATAAGAATATCTGCAAATCCCTCTCCTTTTATTTTGCAGAGGAAGGGTATCTGCCTGTCGAGGCTTATAACGGCGGCGAGGCAATAAAAGAGGCAAAATCCTTTAATCCCGACCTTATTTTACTGGATGTCATGCTTCCGGATATGAACGGCGTCGAGGTATGCAAGATTTTAAAAAATGACGAGGCTACAAGACACATACCTGTAATAATGCTTACAGCGAGGACCGAAAGGACGGATAAGGTAACGGGCCTCGATTTTGGAGCGGATGATTATATTACAAAGCCTTATGACAGTTTTGAACTGCTTGCAAGGGTAAGGGCCCATCTAAGGTCAAAAACCCTATACGACCAGGTTAAAGCGGATGAGAGGGATTATGCTGCAATCCTCGATATGACGAAGAAACTCACTGCATCTCTCAATGCCAGAGATACCCTGAACTATATAGTCAATAAGATGGCGGAGATTACTGATGTAAAGAGATGCTCGGTCGTATACATAGGCAGCAACAAAGATGTAGGTTATGTTATAGCCTCGCACGATGATTTGAATGTAAAGAATCTAAAGATTGACATAACGAAATATCCCGAGATTCAAAAATTAATATTAAGGGGGAGGGAGATTGTCATATATGATGCTTTAGCAGATCCCCTTATGGGACAGGTCAAGGATATACTTCATGAGATGGATATAAGGGCTATCGTGCTTTTTCCGATAACCTTCGAAGACGATATAATCGGAACCCTTATTTTAAGAAGCATAAACATAGATAAGGTATTTACGGAAAGGGAGATAAGGCTCTGCCAATTAATAGCCAATGTATCCGCAGGTCCCTTAAAAACAGCATTTTTATATGAGGCGGCATTAACCGAATCGCAGAAGGAAAAAATTGCCAGGCTCGAGGCTGAAAAGACCGTAAAGGAAACGCAAAAGCTTCTTAAAAACATTCTCGATAATGTAGATATCGGCATTGCCTTCGTCTCCAGCGATTATAAGGTTAAGTTTATAAATCCCTTTTATGCCAGGCTTTATGATAAAGAGCCGCAGGATTTTATAGGCAAAGAGTGCTACAGGGTATTTGAAAATAGGGATACCTTATGCGAGGATTGTCCCGGCACAGTGGCAATGAATACGGGAAAGAAGACGGAAAAGGAGAGAAAATTTGTCCGGGAAAACGGCGATAAGGTATATCTCGATGTAATAGCCTATCCTGTATTCGATATGGAAAACAAAGTTACCGGTTTTATTTATCAACTGGAGGATGTTACGGAAAGGAAGAAATACCAGGAAGATATAATAAGATATGCAAAGGAGACAGAGGAGGCTAATAAAGCGCTAAAAGAGATGGATGTGAAGAAGACGGAATTTTTAAGCCGTGTGGCGCATGATTTAAGAACCCCTTTGACCTCGATAAAGGCATATTCGGAGCTTATGCTTACCTATAAGGATAAGCCTGTAGCGACATATCAGGAATTTTTGGGCATAATAAGAGACGAAAGCAACCGCATGACATCTTTGATAAATGATTACCTTGACCTGATGAGGCTGCAGACAGGCAGGATGGAATACAAGATAGTCCCCCTGAATCTGTTGGATACCATAGAGCAGTTTGCGGCGATGTTTGCCGGGCAGACAAGGAAAAACAACCTGACGATTAACATGAATATTCCTAAAGATATTCCAATAGTTCTTGGCGACAGGGATAGAATAAACCAGGCTCTTATCAATCTTATGAGCAACGCAATAAAATTTACACCTTCGGGGGGCAGTATTACCATATCTGCCAAAAATGTTACATCTCAAACGGCTGACGGCAAGAATTTTGTCGAGGTCTCCGTAGCCGATACGGGACCTGGCATACCTGCCGATTACAGGGATAAAATTTTCGGTAAATTTTTCCAGATTGATAACCAGGTTGTAAGGGCAAAGGGGGGGACAGGCTTAGGGCTTGCAATAGTAAAGGAGATTGTCGAACGTCATGGAGGCAAGGTGTGGGCAGAGGCATCACCCTCAGGCGGCGCGGATATAAGGTTTACGATACCGGTGAAGGAGTAAAGTATCAAAGAGTCAAAGTATCGTAGTGTCAAAGTTTCCTATGCTTTGATACTATGATACTTTTATGAATACCATTTAACAAACTCATCCATCTCCACTCTTGCACTTCGATAGCTGTTTATGATTGCCTCGTTATCGGGGTATCCTATCGATATGCCGAGAACCAGTCTTTTTGATTCCGGAATATCGAGATGCCTCTTTACTATGTGCGGATAATCGGTTAATACCGCCTGAGGGCATGTGCCAAGGTTATATTCAAGAGAGGCAATCATTATACTCTGGGCGAACATACCGATGTCCATAACAGACCATTCTGTAAGTCCTTTATCCATGAAGATAAATAATGCAGCAGGCGCGCCGTAGAATTTAAAATTCTGAAGTCTTAAATCCTTTCTTTTCATTGCGTCATCTCTTTTAATTCCAAGAAGTTCAAACCTTTTTTCACCGTGTTCTTTTGCCCTTCTATCCAATTTTTCCGGCCAGCTCGATGGTTTAGGTATATCCGGGTTAGGAGGCGTATCGAGGGAGGCTAATGTATATAACTCATTACTCAATTCGTCTCTTATCTTTCCCCTCACTACTGCAATCTCCCACGGCTGCGTGTTTGTATATGACGGGCTTTGGCTTGCAGACTTTATTATTTTTTTTAATATTTCATCAGGAATCGGGTGGGGTTTAAATGCCCTGATGCTTTTTCTCGATTCAATCGCCTCTACTATATTCATGTTAAAATCTATCCCGAATCTCTGTCCGTGTTTTTTGCCCTTCACTGGCAATTAAACTGGCTATATACCTGTCTCTTATACACATCTCCGAGCCCACGAGACTAGGCATGAT
>CAYMMR010000173.1:0-6494 GCA_964391545.1 uncultured Nitrospinota bacterium
ATTTAACCCCTTTTACAACCCGCCCATCCTTAACATCGAGACAGGGAATTATCCTTCGTGTGAGCATATAAACAATACTGCAAAAACTTTTTTTGAACGACTTTTTAAATTTTCTTTTGCACCATAATTATTACTTAGATAAAGGACAAAAGAAAATTTAACGGAAGTGAAAAAAACGGTTTTTGCAGTACACTCATATTATTTTAGTCAATTCGATTGCCTCTCTTAAATTCACAGAGCCGCTGTAAAGCGCCTTTCCGACTATAACTCCGGTTACTCCATATTTTTTCAACTTCGTAATATTTTTTATATCATTAATATTAGATACCCCTCCGGATGCAATCACAGAAATGGCGATTGATTCTGCAAAGGACTGAATAGCCTCGATATTCGGACCTGAAAGGGTTCCGTCCCTGCTTATATCGGTATATATAATACCCGATACACCCATGCCTTCGAATTTTTTTGCCAATTCGGAGGCAGGTGTCTCCGTAACATCCTTCCAGCCCCTTACTGCCACATTGCCATTTTTTGCATCAATACCCACCATAATTCTTCCGGGAAAATTATTGCAGGCTTCGCGAACAAATTCAGGATTCTCGCAGGCAGTCGTGCCGATTACAACCTTTTGAACCCCTGTGGAAATATATTTTTTAATAGTTTCTATATTTCTTATGCCTCCGCCAACTTCCACAGGAATTTTTATCGCTTTTATTATTTTGCCTATAATATCTTTGTTCTTTGGAACGCCGTTTACAGCGCCATCTAAATCTACGAGATGCAGAAACTCCGCCCCCTCAGCCTCCCATCTTTTTGCAACGGACACAGGGTCGTCAGAATACACGGTCTCCTGCTCCATCTGCCCCTGAAAGAGCCGGACACACCTGCCCCCTTTTATATCAATCGCCGGAATTATTAACATATAAGTTTAGAGTGTTGAGTTTAGAGTTTTGAGGGAAACTTAAGAAGCCATTAAACCACTCAACATTTTTGATATTTCCTCTGTCTCATTATAAAAAAGCCTATGATTCTCCTCATGTAAATATAACCTTCGCTTGCAAATCTCAAGAAGATTCACAACTTCATAAACAGAACCTTTAGCAACATTATAAAAATAAACCTTTTCCTTTTTATTATTTCTACCGCCTCCTTCAGCAATATTGTTAGAAATTGATATAACAGACCTTATAAGTTGCTCTCCCAACGAAAAGCTATCTTTTCTATCTATGCAATCTACAAAATTCAAAATCTTCTCAGCAAATATAACACTTTTCTTCCATACCTCAAGCTTCTCGAATGGAAACATCTTTTCCCTCAAAACTCATAACTCAATACTCAATACTGTTTACAAATATCCCCAAAATTCTTCAGTATCCTCAATCCCATCTCCTGGCTCTTTTCAGGATGGAACTGAACGGCAAAGAGATTATCTCTTGAAATGCTTGAGACAAACTCGATGCCATAATCCGTTGTAGAGGCTATAATGTTTCCATCTTCCGGTATTACATAATAGGAATGGACAAAATAAAAATAAGAGTTATCAGGTATTCCTTTAAATATAGGAGAAAACTTTTTTTCTTGCCCCTTGTCCTTCCCCCTTAATAAAGGGGGATTGAGGGGGTTGTCCCCTTGCCCCTTTTTTATATTTATACTATTCCAACCCATGTGGGGGACTTTCAAGTGTTGAGTGTCAAGTGTTGAGTGTTGAGAAAAGGAAAACTTTGCAACTCTGCCTTTAATAATATCCAACCCCTTATGAATCCCAAACTCCTCGCTCTCCGTAAACAGAAGCTGAAGTCCGAGGCAGATGCCGAGAAACGGCTTGCCATCTTCGATAACTCCATGTATAGTGTCTATCAGTTTCCCTTCTGCGAGATTATTCATGCAGTCCTTGAATGCGCCGACACCCGGGAGAACAACCCCATCCGCAGAAAGTATATCTTCGGGATTACCTGTTACAACCGCCTCTTGCCCAGCCTTCTCAAACCCCTTCTGAACACTCCGCAGATTTCCCATCCCGTAGTCTATTATTGCAATCATAAGAAATTCTTTTCCCCTCACCTTACTCCTCTCCCCCGAGGGGAGAGGGAGGGGTGAGGGGTTTATAATTTCCCTTTTGTCGAAGGTATGCCTTTCACCCTCTCATCTATGGCTGCTGCCTCTTTTAATGCCTTTGCCGCAGCCTTGAAGATTGACTCTATTATATGGTGGAGGTTATTTCCATACATCAAATTGATGTGCAGGCTAATACCGCTGCTGTTTGCAAATGCCCTGAAGAACTCCTCTGTCAACTCTGCATCGAATTCTCCAACCTTTTCTTTCGGGATTGCCACATTATAAACAATATACGGCCTCCCGCTTATATCCACTGCAACCATTGAAAGCGACTCATTCAGCGGAATCACTGCATGACCATATCTCTTTATCCCTTCCTTTTCTCCAAGCGCCTTTTTGAAAGCCTCCCCAAGCGCTATCCCCACATCCTCAACCGTATGGTGATAATCCACTTCTATATCCCCTTTAGCCTCGATTTCCATATCAAAGAGTCCGTGTTTTGCAATCTGACAGAGCATGTGGTCTAAGAAAGGGATGGTGGTATTTATTTTATAATCTCCTGTGCCATCCAGTTTTAAACTAATCTTTATATCCGTTTCCTTTGTCTTTCTCTTAACTTCTGCCTTTCTTTCCATTATATCCTCCCTATTACATTTAAAAATTCATTATTCTCCTCAGGAGCGCCTATTGTAACCCTAAGATAACTTTTTAAATATATATCATCGCCAAAATTCCTTACAAGAATACCACTATCTAATAATTTATCAAATATCTCTTTACTATTTCTATCTGTTTTAAAGAGGATAAAATTTGTCTCTGATGGAAATGGTTTTAAGCCCTTTATTCCTTTAAGTTCAGTCATAAGCCTTTCTCTCTCCGATATTATAGAGGCAATTTGCTTATCAATCTCCGTCCTGTTTTCCAAAATTATAGTTGCTATCTCCTGTGAAACAGAATTTGAGTTATAGGGAAGTCTTACCTTATTCAATTCCATGCAGATTTCTTTATCTGCCATTAAATAGCCGATTCTTAAACCTGCCATCCCTATTTTTGAAAGAGTCCTTAAAATGATTAAATTCTTATGCTCTTTTAAATATGGCAGAAATGTCTTTTTCGAGAAGTCGTAATATGCCTCGTCTATTACAACAATACCGACTGCCTTTTGCAGTATCTTTAGAACCGATTCTCTGTCAAAGCAATTTCCTGTAGGATTATTCGGATAACTTATAAATATTACCTTTGGTTTAGTCCTTTCCATTTCATGTAAAAATTTGTCCAATGGGATTTCCCAATTTTCATCCAAAGGGACAGATTCAGGCACGATGGACAAAGACTTTGCAATAATCCCATACATGGAAAATGTAGGGGCAGGAAATAGAATCTTATCGCCTTGTTCCCCGCTTAAAGACTGCGAGGACGGGTACCCGAATACGGTTAAAATCATTTGAATCAGCTCATCGGAGCCATTGCCTATTATGATATTTTCAGCAGAGATACCTGCCTGTGATGAAATAATATTTTTAAGTCTTTCAGCAGAAGGGTCTGGATAGCGGTTTATATTTACCCTCCCTATCCCTTCGATAACCTTTTTCATTAAAGAATCAGGGAGAGGATAGGGGCTCTCCATTGCATCGAGCTTAATCCGACACTGGATATTCTCTACCTGATAGGGTTTTAATTCCCGAACCGATTTTTTTACAAGATTAATGATGTCAGGCAATTTGTTCATTATAAAATTCCCCCTCACCCTAACTCTCTCCCCGTTGGGGAGAGGAGAAGTGAGGGGCGGTGTTGTTTTTTTCCTGTCTGTGTAAGTCTGTGGCTAAAATTAAGCTTTTCTTATCCGTATATCCACAGCCTTTGCATGTGCGGTTAATCCCTCAACCCCGGCTATGCCTTTTACGACAGGCGCGATGTCTCTTAATGATTTTTCCTGAAAAGATATAAGGCTCGAGCGCTTTAAAAAGTCGTAAACTCCAAGAGGCGAGAAAAATCTTGCTGTCCCGCCTGTCGGCAATACATGATTGGGCCCTGCCGCATAATCGCCAACTGCCTCCGGCGTCCACTCTCCGAGGAATACAGCCCCTGCATTTTTGATTTTATCAAGCATGGATATGGGGTTCTCAAACATTAATTCAAGATGCTCGGGGGCAATCCTGTTAGCCAATTCTATTCCCTCGTCAATGTTGTTTACTACAAAACATATACAATTATTCTTTAAACAATTGGCGATAATTTCGGGGCGATCTAAAGATTTTTTCTGGACATCAATCTCCTCTTCCACTTTCACTGCCAAGTCATAAGAATCTGTTATCAATAAAGGATATGCCGATTCGTCATGTTCTGCCTGCGAAAGAAGGTCTGCTGCAACAAAATCCGCCCTTGCATTTTTATCGGCAATAATAAGAATCTCGCTGGGTCCTGCCACCATATCAATATCAACATCTCCGAATGCGAGTCTCTTCGCCTCTGCCACATAAATATTGCCGGGTCCAACAATCTTATCCACCTTTGGAATCGTCTCAGTCCCGTAAGCCATTGCAGCTATTGCCTGTGCGCCTCCGATACAGAATATCTCATCCACACCTGCTATATCTGCGGCAGTTAGCACATAAGGATTCAGCCTTCCTCCCGATGCAGGGGTGCACAGGACAACCTTTTCGACACCGGCGATCTTTGCAGGAATGACATTCATCAATACGGAAGATGGATATGACGCCTTGCCTCCAGGCGCATATACCCCTGCTATATTAAGGGGTCTTATAATCTGTCCGAGTAATATCCCGTCTTCTTCATAATTCCAAGACTTCTCTACCTGACGCAGATGAAATTTTTTTATCCTTTCAGCGGCAAGTCTCAAATATTCTACTTTTTCTTTATCCAGAACAGCATAGGCATTTTCAATCTCCTCTTTTGAAACCCTGATATTTTCCTTTTGAAGATAATAATTATCGAATTTTTTTGTAAACTTTATAACCGCCTCATCCCCTTTTTCCCTTACCTGATTTATGATATTTCGGACGGAGTCCTCCACATCGGACCTTGCCGTCATGCCCCTGTTGACAATTTTATCCACTGCTTCGTTAAACCCATCTTCCCATGATTTTATTATTTTCATAACAATTACTCATCCCCAGACATCCACTAACGAATATCATATCTGTGTTTATGGTTAATTTGAATTATGCTATTTTTGCTGCCTTTCTCTATTGTCCTTAAACGCATTCATCAGTTCAGTAAAATTCTTCGGGGAATATTTCTCAAATTTCTCCTGCTCTACATAAAGCCACGCATAATGCGCTTCAGATTGAACCGAGTTAATATCATCGCACCATTGGCTCAATCTTTTAATTTTAAGCAGGTCATCCAAGTCTTCCCGCCCTTTTATTTCAACAACATAGATTTCCTTTTCAGCAGCCTTTACAACAAAATCGGGATAATAATCAGATATTGCTCCTTCGGTATTTCGGTAATCTATTTTAAAATGCACGGCAAAAAAGTTTTTTGTATAGGAAATAATATCATTGCATCCATCAAGGAAACTGGCGAATTGAAGCTCAAAATGGCTGTCTCCAATGATTTTATTAAAAATGCTCTTTTTCGGAATTAAATAACCCTGTTCTTTAACAACAAAAGGTCTGCATTTGCTGATTTTTATATAATCCCGTATCTCTGCTTCACCCTTATCAAGAACAGTTAATTCGTTAATCTGTTTCTTGAAAGTTTCTATAATGGTCTTCGTTGCCTCAATCTCGGACAAATTCCGTATAATGTTCAAATCCTCTAAATCAACCCTTTCCGAAAATAGATGCGATTGTATGAACTCCTTGACCTTTCCATATAATATATCATATCCACTTACAAGCCTTAATTCCTTCATTATCACTTGGCTAAAATATCCTATGACACTCTGATAATTCGCTACAAAATCAGTATCCATCTCTGTTGTATGGGTAATCTCTCCGGTAGTTATATCCTTAAACACTATTTGACGCTTTTCTTCCTCGCTGAATTGTTTAATGGGCAATCTATTATGATTGAAGCCTGCTACATCTAATTCTGAAAGGTTTTTGTATTCCCTGTAAATTCTTGGGCTTAAAACAGGTATCTGAATATCAAGCCCCTCCATATCCTTGTGTATATTCTCATTGTCAACCTCTACAACTATTGGAGCTTTAGGCGCCGTGTCTGTGCCCATAGGACGACGTTCAAGTTCTACACCCTCGCTCTTTATGGATTCCACAAAATCCATAAAGGCGTCTGTGCCGACCACGCTGACAAGTTCAGTTATATTTTCATCCTTATACATCCGGCGCAGCCCCCTGCCGAGTGTCTGCTCCGGCAGGATATTGCTCTTTGCCGCATAAGGCCGCAAGCCGACTATTGTTGTAACATTCCTGACATCCCAGCCTTCCTTGAGCATCAACACAGAGACTATT
>CAYMMR010000174.1:0-6484 GCA_964391545.1 uncultured Nitrospinota bacterium
CATAATAACCTTGACCCCCCTGCTTAAAGCTTGCAGGGGCAGGCTTGCCCCTATACTTTTAACCCTTTCAATGTCAATGCTTCCGTTTGTCTCAACCATTACTTCTTTATTTTTCGATAGAATGGTTTTAATCAGGGGATATATACCATCCTGAAGCAGCGGCTCGCCGCCTGTAATCTCAATCATGCTGCTGTTGTATTCGTCTGCTTTCGAGATTATATCGTTTATGGATAGATATTTACCGCCTTCGTAGGCATAAGTCGTATCGCAGTAGCTGCATCTAAGATTGCATCCGGTAAGGCGGATAAATGTACAGGGGGTTCCTGTTAATGTGGATTCACCCTGAATACTTTTAAAAATCTCTGTTACCTGCAGCTGCATCTCTTAATTATTTACTTAAATAGTTTCCGGTGAAAAATGACTTTTTTGAACGACTTTTTATTTTTTCTTTTGTTCCTTAATAATTTTAAATAAATAGAGCAAAAGAAAAAATAACGGAAGTGAAAAAAATGTCATTTTTCACAGCATACTAAATAAAGCCACTCCTTTCTTTCAATATATATTTTTTTGAAACCGTTGTCAAAGATAACCTTTCCCGGCTCAAGTCCGGCGTCTGCCTTTACATCAACCATTAAACCTGTTTCGGATTTCAGCCTTTTTAGATTAGCCCTTTTCTGCCCTATGAAATTCGATAATTCTTTATGTGATATGAAAAAAATTGCCCCTTGCCACTTGCCCCTTGCCACTTGCCCCTTTATTGAATATATCATCATATCATAGGCAATCTCCGATTCTATCAACTGCCTTAGCGCAGGATGGAAGGGGCCATCTAAAATTACATCTTTTTCTGTCAGAGACGATGTTGGCTGAAGCCCTATTCTTATTACAGGGATATTATTAATATCAAACTTCATGAGCATGATTTTGCATGCCGTTATTGCATTGGAAAGGGTCAGAGGTTTGAAAGCCCCTTTTTTATATAAATCAGCCAGTCCTGTGTCCTTTATAACAACTGCCGGGTATATCCTTACAAAATCAGGTTTTAATTTTATAACCTCGTCAACAGTGTGTAACGAACTTTCAAGAGTATCTCCAGGAAGTCCGGGCATTATCTGAATCCCTGTCTCAAAACCGTTGCCTTTAAGCAACCGGCTCGCATTCCTTACATCCTCTGCCGAATGTCCCCTCTCCGACATTGCCAATACCCTGTTATTCATTGACTGAACCCCAAGCTCGACAGTCTTGACTCCATATCTTTTTAAAAGGGCAAGGTTTTCGTCAGATATGCTGTCAGGTCTCGTAGAAAGTCTTATACTGTCAACTGCCCCATCTTTTAAATAGTTGGAAACAGAGGAAAGAATTTCCTCCTGTCTTTCGATAGGGATGGCAGTAAAGGAGCCGCCATAGAATGCAATCTGCACCTTAACCTCCCCCTCTCCACTTCGGGGAGAGGGTTGGGGTGAGGGGTGAGGTATAAAGTTGGAAATCCAAGTATCAATGGTTTTCCTTATATTTTCAATACCCACCCCTTCGCTGTATCCTGCAATCTTCTTCTGATTGCAAAAGATACAGCGGTGCGGGCAGCCCGAATAAGGGATGAAGACGGGGATGATGTATTGAGATTTTCTATCCATAACCGGATTTTAAATACGCTATGTATAAGTCTACCAGCATTTTTCGTCAAATTCTATCACTTTTCTATGCTATACTTTTAAGTAAAAGGTTGAGGTTAAGCTTAAGGTTAAGGATTTCTTAACCTCAGCCTCAGCCTTAACCTTTGTCTTCACTTATGCACCAGAGATTAAATAAGCTTTTAGTGCAGGGAAAAACGGGATATACGGCAAAAATCTACCCGGCTGCTTCCACAGACAGTGATTTTGTCGAGCCGTCTTCATCCGCCAGATTGCAGTATGTTAGAGAGGTCAGGGAGATGATAGAGGAAAAGAAAGGCGAGATAATGGAGAGGCATCGAAACGGCGCAGGCGGAATCGAGGTGGCAGAGGCGTATACGAGGTTAGTGGATGACCTGATTATTAAAATGTATCAGGTAGTTATGGATACCCCCCCCATCCCCCCCCTTAATAAAGGGGGGATAAAAGGGGGGTTAAATGGACAGCCTGTATCATTGGTAGCTCTGGGAGGTTATGGGAGGAAAGAGCTTAACCCCTTTTCGGATGTGGATATACTTTTTTTATACGACAGGAAACTCGACCCTTACATGAATTTTGCCGTTCATAATATTATCTCCACACTTTGGGATATCGGCTTTCATGTAGGGCACAGCACAAGGGCAATAGAGGACTGTCTTTCCATCGCTAAAAGCGATATTACTGCCAGAACGGCTATGATGGAGTCGAGATACCTGACAGGGAACAGGGATGTCTTTGAAAAATTCTTTATCTCTTTTAAGAGGGATGTGACGAAAAGGGGAGTAGACGATTTTATTAAGATGAAGATAGAAGAGACCGGGCAAAGACATGCCTTATACGGCAATACTGTATGCGTATCCGAGCCGAATGTAAAAGATGGTCCGGGCGGGCTGAGAGACCTGCATACTGCATTATGGGCAGCGATGGTAAAGTTCGGGATTAATACATTAGAAGGGCTTGAGAAGCGGGGTATAATCGATGCTCATGAGAAGGAAGGGGCATTAAAGGCTGTTGACTTTATCTTCAGGGTAAGAAATGATATGCACTTTTTAGCCGGGAAAAAGAACGATATCCTCTTACATGAGATACAAGAGACAGTGGCAAAAAATTTAGGCTACGGCGACGGAGATTTAAAGGGTGTAATAGGGTTTATGAAAGATTACTATACACATGCCTCATACTTCTACCATTTTTCAAATTCCCTTATTGACAGGACATTAAGATACAAGCCGGGTTTGCTTAAAAGAATTGCCTATTTAAAGACAAGGGAGATAGGAGAGGGTTTCATTTCGATAAAGGATGAAATCCATGTAAAAAATCTCGATCTCGATATATTCAAAAATAATCCCCTCCTCATTTTAAAGGTGTTTTTCTATTGTCAGGAATACTCTCTTGCCTTAAGCGGCAGCATAAAAAGACTGATAAATTCTTCTTTGCCTTTGATATGCGATAACCTTATTGCCCTGCCTGAATCAAAGGATATATTCAGAAAGATATTGAAAGGCAGCGGGGCGGCGAGGGTCTTAAGAATGATGCATGACTGCGGGGCGCTGTCGAGATTTTTAAAGGAGTTCGGGCATATTACATTTTTCTCGAATTACGACCTCTATCACAAATTCACGGTGGATGAGCATACGCTGAGGAGCATGGAATTTCTGGAAGGGCTTTGGGGGGCAGGGGAGAATGAGATGGAATTAAGAAATATTTATAGAGGCATCTCCGATAAAACGGCTTTAAATGCCGCCGTCCTCATGCACGATATAGGGAAGGGGGAGTCTTCCGGGCATGTCCAAAGGGGTGTAATTATTGCATCGGATGTTTTAAAGAGATGGGGTATGGAGGATATTAAGGATGCGGTATTATTGCTTATCGAAAATCACCTGCTTATGAACCAGATAGCGCAGAGAAGGGATATGCACGATGAAAAGACCATTGCGGAGTTCTGCGGCAGGGTAAAGAGTATCGAGAATCTTAAGATGCTATATCTCCTTACATACAGCGATTTGAATGGCGTAGGACCGGGCGTGTGGACTAACTGGAAATCTGCGCTTATGTGGGAGTTATATTTAAGGGGATATGAATATTTCAGCAGGAGCGAAGAGGAAAAGGCGTATGACAAATCCGCAATTGATAAGAAAAAAAGAGATGTCCTATCTCTGCTCGATAACGACTCCGATAGGGAGGCTGCCAATTGTTATTTTTCTTCCATGCCAGAGCGCTATATCATTTCCATCTCTCCGGAGAGGATGCTGAGGCATATCAGGCTGTCGGGCGAGTTGAACGGAAAAAAACTTGTAGTCCGATATTTTCAACATCCGGATGCCGGATATACGGAATTGATGGTCTGCACTACCGGCAAGGCGGGTGTTCTTTCAAAAATAGCAGGGACCCTTACATCGAAGAATATAAATATACTCGGCGCCCAGATATATACCCGCCTCGATGGCATTGCCATAGATACGCTCCAAATCTCTACTGTGGACGGGAAGCCGGTGCAGGATGAGGGGATGCTCCGGAGATTCGAGCATGACCTGTTTAATGTATTGGAAGACAGAAAGACAGTGGATGAACTGCTGTCTGCGAGACAAAGGCCCCCTGCACAGGAAAGGGGGGGATTCAAAATCTCGACGAAGATAGAGATAGATAACAATATTTCCGATACCCATACGATAATAGAGGTAATAACGAGGGATAGATTGGGAGTTCTTTACGATATAACCAGAATACTGTTTAATCTTTCCTTGAACATATACATTGCAAAGATTTCCACAGAGGGAAAAACAGCCATAGATGTGTTTTATGTGACGGAGATACAGGGGGGGAAGATTTTGGAGAAGGGCAAGCTGAAGGAGGTAAAAGATTCTCTTTTAAAAGCGCTTGCGCCCCAAATTCCGATTTAGGATTTTTATTTAAAAATTATTTCTCTGCCGATTTTATCGTCCTCATCATATTATAGACAAAGATTGCTATAGAGATTAATTCTATTATTGCAGAATATAATAGCAGTTGTTCGTATATTCCCCTCTTTCCATGTCCGACGAATCCGAAAAAGAGAACCATCCCGATTAAGCCTATATTTGCCAGATAAAAGTGAATCCATGCAAGTTTGCTGCTGTATAACGGCCTTCCGCCGAATCGGGGCATTATATGATATGCCACTCCATATATCATCATGCTTATCCAGCCTAATAGATTGAGATGTGCATGGCCGGGAATATATGTCCTCGTCCACCATGGCCATGCAAGCATCAGCACGCCCATGCTTGCTGCCACTACAAAATAACTCATCGCCATTCTGAGAAACCAGACTGTAATCTTGCTCATCTGAATATCTATTTAAGCCACAGACTTTCACTGACATTTTGTAAGTGTCAAAGTATCAGAGTATCAAAGTGTCAGAGTAAAAAACTTTGACACTATGACACTTTGACTCTTCGATACTCTAAATTTTTTAGTCTGTGTCAGTCAGTGGCTAAATGTTTCCCTTATCCACCCTCCGCCTATTAATTTATCCCCATCGTAAAACACTGCTGCCTGTCCCGGAGTTATCGCCCTCTGCGGCTCGTCAAAAAAAACTTTTACGATATCGCTGCCGTTAAGCGTAATCTCCGACTTCGATGCAGTATGTCTGTATCTTACCTGTGTCAACGCCCTTATTGAAGCTCGTGGTTCGGGAACCGCCCAATTCACCTTCTCCACAATAAAACCCCGCCTCATCAAAGCATTCCCTTCATCAACAATCAAACGATTATTCTCCAAATCTATTTCACTTACATATAAAGGACTCTCATAGCTTATGCCAAGACCCTTTCTCTGTCCTATTGTATAAAAAGGCAAACCCTTGTGTTTTCCGACTACCGCCCCGTCTGTCGTTACTATCTCCCCTTCCATTATTTCCCCGGTTTCAACCCTTTCTGCTATAAAATCCGCATAATTATTACCGGGGATAAAACATATCTCCTGACTCTCCTCTTTTTCGGCAACATTTAGACCATAGGTCTTTGCCATTCTCCTGATATCTGATTTGGTATAATCTCCGAGGGGAAAGATAGCCCTCTTTAACTGCTCCTGTGTAAGGTTAAAGAGGAAATAGCTCTGGTCTTTGCTTCTATCAATGCCCCTCCTTATAAAATATCTTTCCCCCTCCCTTATAACTTTCGCATAATGTCCTGTTGCTACCTTAGATGCGCCGATTTTTGAGGCATAATTAAGCAGTATGTCGAACTTCAGCCTCTGGTTGCACGGTATACAGGGGTTTGGCGTTCGTCCTCTCAGGTATTCCGAGATAAAATAATCTACAACTTCCCTCTTAAACTCATCTTCGAGATTTATAACATAAAAGGGGATGCCGAGCTTTTCAGCCACCCTTCTTGCATCGCTAATATCGTCGAGGGAGCAGCATGTGCCGAATTTATCGGACCCTTCGGCTCCGCTCAGGGCATGGTTTTCTGCAGAATAATCCCATATCTGCATCGATATGCCTATTACATCATATCCTGCGTCCTTTAAAATAGCGGCCGCAGTGGAACTGTCCACCCCCCCGCTCATTGCAATCACGATTCTATCTTTCATAAGAATAAAAGAAAACAATTAAGGAGAAATGGAGAAAATCGGGGAAAGGGAGAAAAAATATTGGACACAGATAAACATAGAAAAATCAGGATAAAGTAATTATACTTAATCTGTGTTTATCTGTGTAAATCTGTGTCCTGATTCCTTTTATTTTCATCCCCATTTCTCCCTCCTTCCCCTTTTCTCCTTAATAGTTTTTATAATTTCTTTAAATAATTTTATCACATTCTCCCGAATAGCGAAACAATTTCGGATTTCTCCAC
>CAYMMR010000175.1:0-6447 GCA_964391545.1 uncultured Nitrospinota bacterium
CTTTTTGCCACAGACTTACACAGACTTAAAGGAAAAAAATAATTGAAGCCACAGATACACACAGATTGACACAGATAAGAAATAAAGTTACAAGTTCATAAAGTAGAAAGTTTTTAAAGTAACTTTATGAACTTTATAACTTTATAAACTTTAAATCTGTGTTTATCTGCGTCCATCTGTGGCTGCTTTTGTAGTTTTTTTGGTTGTGGTTTTGCCACGCTGTGTGAATCTGTGGTTTCATCGGGTTTTTCTTCTTTTAATGTGTCAGCAGGGTAAAGAGCCTGTCCCAGATATTATGTCCGTCTGTTATCTGTGCCCCTATCTGGTAGCGATTGTGATGTATCTTTTTTGCATAAGCGACACGGATAGAAAAAAAATCGGGTATTCGGACTTCGGAATCCAGGACTATTTTGCAAGGATAAGTATCATCAATTTTTGCCTCAAATTCCAGTTCACCCTTAAATCCCATTTTACCGATGTCCCTTATAGTGCACATCTTCCAGTCCCTATCGCCTACTTTAACTTCTATGGATTGAACCTGATTCACGCCTTTGGCAATCTTCATCACTGCCCTGTAGCGATTCTGCGCTCTCTTTTCATCAGAAGAAGGTAATCCATTACTTAAAGATGCGCTGACTATCCTGTTGCGGCCAAATTCTTTGCCGATATAGAGATTTTTGTCTGCCGCAGCGATTATCTCCTCTATTGTTTTCCCATCTTCAGGATAACTTGCTACACCCCCTGTTATCGTTACTCTCTCAGCATTACCGCCTCCAACCCCAATGATAAGCTCTTTTTCTACAACGGTTCTGAGTTTTTCTGCGCTCAATGCCGCGCCCTCTTTATCGGTTCCCGGCATGAGTATTGCGAATTCCTCGCCACCGTATCTGCTGACGACATCGCCATGTCTGATATTGGCTTTTAAGACAGAGGCTAAGCCTTTAAGCACCTCGTCTCCCAATAGATGTCCGTAGGTATCGTTAAAATATTTAAAATGGTCGACATCTATCATAATTATCGAGAATAACTCCCCATATCTTTCCGCCTTGCTGTATTCCCTGTTCGCACTTTCGAGAAAATACCTTCTCGTATGGAGCGATGTCAGGTCATCGAACATGGATTCTTTTTTTGTCTTTTCATAAATCCTTCCTCTTTCCATGGCATTTGCCACATTAGTTGCTATGGCCCCGAAAAATATCTTATCCGTCTCTTTGAAGGCATTAATATCCATCCTGTGAATGTTTAAGACACCTATTACCTTTTCGTCGCCTATTTTTAATGGTATGGACATAAAAGAGCCGATATTAGGTATTGCCCCTTTATAGTAGAGAAACCTCTCGTCCTTACTTACATCCTGTATTAAAATAGGCTCTCCGCTCTGTGCTGCAATGCCTGAAATCCCTTCTCCTATTTTAAATGTTACATTCTTTGCCGCATCATAGGTATTATTGTTTGCCTTCCATATCTTGAGTTCGTTACATTCCTCATCTATCATCATGAAACAGAAGTCCTCGATTTTGAGAGACTCTTTCAATAGATTTATAGTATTATCGAAAAGACTGTTTAATTGAATGGAAAGGTTTAAATTTTTGCTCAAGGTATAAAGCAGATAGAGCTCGAAGAATCGTTCTTTTAATGACTCGCTTTCCCTCTGGGCGGATATAAATAAATGATGTTCCTCATTCATGCCTAAATTTTCCACGGTATTCATTGACATCTTCCTCCGGTCTAATTTTTTAGCCTAAAATACCATAAGTGAATAAAAGAGTAAAGGAAATTGTAAATCCTCACTTAATATCAAAATCGCTTTTAAGTCTTTTTATATCCACATTCTCTTTAAATAAAGATAAATATCTGTCAATCTTCTTTTCATCTTCAAAATCGAGAGTTACTACAGCATTATCCAGTCTTTCGATTGTGGAATAGGTGTCGAGATTTACGATTATTATCGGGATACCCTTTTCCTCTGCCTTTCCGATAACCACGCTGTTCGGGTATCTCCCTCCTGTAAGGATTATCCCCTTTGTTGATGTCTCCATTGCTGCAATCTGGAGGTCGGACCTGTCTGCGCCTGTTATAACTATCTTATTGTTAATTCTCCTGAAGTAATTTATTGCAAGCTCTAAATCCATAGCGCCTATTACATAATTCGTTGCAAGCTCGTCCAATTTATCCTTGCAGCATATAACCTCGCCTGCCACGAGTTCGCTCGCCCTTCCTATGCTTATAGCTCCGAAGAATCTATCTTCCGGGATGGCGCCGTATACGGCTATGCCGTCCTTTTCGAGAAAAGGGATTACGACATCCCGGACATAATCTATTCTTTCCGGCAAGACTTGTGTGATTATTACCCCTGTTAGTTTATCGCCGATAATTTCCTTGATAAATCGGACATTGTCAATAAAGGTTACATCGCTTACGAATCTGTCTATGAGAAGAACCTTTGTATTAAGTGTCTTGGTCAGCGCTGCCCCGTTGGTGCCAACGACACTCCCATCGAAAAAACTGTTGCCCCCCTTTATGATAACTACATCTTTCCCGGAGGATAATTTTTTATAGCTTTCTTTTATCTTTTTTAAAAACCCCTTTTCCCTCTTATTTAATATATTGAATATAGTATCTTGATTGAGAACGACAGGGCATATAATCTCATAAGGGTCTTTTAGCTTGAGGACATTTTTCATAAGATGGGCATCGTGGTCGGTAAGCGTGCCTTTTACGACAACAGGCTGAACGCCTACGGGCTTAAAATATCCGACCTTTAATCCCTCGCTTTCAAAGATAAGTCCCAATGCCCATGCCGAAAGGCTTTTTCCGGATTTAACACCGACCGAATTGATAAATATGGATTTCATATAACCTCCCAAAGTTAGGGGCAATGGGCAGGGGGCAAGGGGCAAGAAAAACTTGACCCATGACCCATGACCCATGACCCTATTCTTTTAACCTAAACCTTGCGTCTATTGCCACGACCCCCATACCCTGGGGCCTCACCATAATCGGATTTATCTCCCCCTCGATTATATCCGGGAAATCCACGGCAAGATGGGAGAATCTTATTATTGCATCCCTAAGCGATTCCATATCTCCGGATTTTTCTCCCCTTATTCCTTTAAGGAGAGGGTAAGACCTTATTTCAGATACCATACTGTCTGCCTCGAATTTGTTTACAGGACAGAGCCTGAAGGATACATCCTTTAGAACCTCAACATATATGCCGCCGAGACCGAACATGAGCATAGGACCAAATGACGGGTCTCTCATAAAGCCTATTATTACCTCTTTCCCGTCGGTAATCATCTCCTGTATCGAGGCTCCCACGACAAAGGCATTCGGCATGTATTTTTTTACGCTCGACATCATCCTCTCGAAGGCTCCCTTTACCTCTTTTTTGTCTTTGAGCCGGACTGCAACCCCGCCTACATCTGTTTTATGGAGAATATCCGGCGATACAACCTTCATCGCAACAGGGTAGCCTATTGACTCTGCATGGGCAGCAGCCTCTTCCGAGTTTCTTGCGAGCGCATTTTTCGGCATAGTAAAACCATAGGAAAGGAGTATATCCTTTGACTCCTCGTAACCAAGAGTAAAAATTCGTTTTTTCAGATACTTATCGAATATTTCCTTAGTCTTTGTCTTATTAAAATTTAATGCAAATCCCTTATCCTCCTCTCTATCTATTTCCCTTCTGTAATAAGCCATTTTTTCAAAACACCCTACAGCCCTTTCAGGAAAGAAAAAGTTTGGAATCCTGTTATTATCCAGAAAATCTACGCCTTCCTTTACAGCTCCCTTTCCCATAAAGGATGTGAGTATAGGCTTGCTGCATTTTTTAGATGTATCGAATACCGCCCTTGCCGTGCCGATTGCATCCGTCATATCCTGCGGAGTGAGTATTACGAGAATCCCGTCTACACTGTCGTCTTGAGACACTGCCGTTAATGCAGCCTCATACCTTTTTGCATCCGCATCTCCAACCACATCTACAGGATTGTATATGGAGCATATCGGCGGCAGAGACTCACGCAGGTTTTTTATTGTATTGCTGCCGAAGGAGGCTATCTTTATTGACGATTTTTCGCAGGCATCTGCGGCGAGGATGCCTGGCCCCCCTGCGTTTGTTATTATAGCGAGCCTGTCGCCCTTAGGGACAGGCTGGTATGAAAATGCCCTCGCATAATTCAATAAACCTCTATGGAGCCTGCGCGGATAATGGAAGACTTCATGAACGCTGCGTTGAACGCCTTTTCCATTCCCGCGAGAGAGCCTGTATGGGAAGAGACAGCCCTTGCGCCTGCCTCTGAATTTCCCGATTTAAGAATGATTATCGGTTTTTTCCTCGATATCTCTTTTGCAACAGACAGGAATTCCACTCCATTTTTTACACCTTCTATATAGCCTGCAATAACTGCGGTATCCGGGTCATCGCCGAGAAATTTCAGCACCTCTGTCTCTGTTATATCAGCCTCATTTCCGAGGCTTATCATCTTTGAAAAACCAATATTCTCGCCTGCAGCATAATCAATTATTGCCGTGAGTATTGCGCCGGATTGGGATAAAACAGATATATTTCCTGGAGGCGGGACCTTTGCAGCAAATGTGGCATTGAGTTTTACGGAGGTATTTAAAATGCCTACACAGTTGGGACCTATTATTCTTATATTCCACTGCCTTGCCTTTTCAATCAGCTCACGCTCTAACTTTGCGCCCTCCGGTCCTGTTTCTTTGAATCCTGCCGATATTACAACCATCGAATTTATACCCATCTTTCCGCACGGCTCGATTGACTCGATTATTGCCTTTGGGGGTATAATCATAACGCATAAATCTATGCTCTCTTTAATATCCGTGATGCTGTGATATGCAGGCGCTCCGAGGATCGTCTCTGCCTTTGGATTTACAGGATAGATTTTGCCCTGAAACCCGAAATCAATTATATTCTTGATAACGGCATAGCCGACCTTCCCCTTTGCCTCGGATGCGCCGATAACTGCTACGGATTTTGGATTGAAGAAATTATTAAGCATAGCAGAAATATACACCTTTTGATTTTAAGATGCAAATACTTTATTTCCATTGACAAGGTTATCCTGAATCATGTTAAATAAGAACAAAATGCTTGATTATCTTTCAAATCTATGGCTGCTCGTGGTTTTTAAAAAGGGCGGGATAGTTATGTATCCCATACTTCTCTGCTCTGTCCTTGCGCTTGGCATTGCCCTCGAAAGATTGTTTTTTTTAAAAAGAAAAAGGATAATCCATCCAGAAATCCTCGATATAGTCAGAAAATACTGGCATAACGGAGAGATAGATAAGGCTGTCTCGGTTTGTAAGAATAATGATATTGCCATGTCCCGCATATTAAAGGCAGGGTTATTGCGGGCTAACTACGGGATATTGGAGATAGAGCGGGCTATCGAAGGCGCTGGGAATCACGAGACAACGCTCCTGAATGCAAACCTGCGGGGTCTTGGCGTAATTGCAAATCTGGCCCCGCTCCTCGGTCTCCTCGGCACGGTAACGGGGATGATTAAGGCATTCGGCGCAATTGCCGAGAGCGGCACAGGGAATCCGAGTATAGTAGCCAGCGGCATTGCCGAGGCGTTGATAACTACGGCAGCAGGTCTGATTGTGGGCATACCGACGCTGACAGTGTATTATTATTTCAGGGGAAAGGTGGATAGACTGGTTTTCGAGATGGAGGAGGTATCCCTCAAATTTTTAGAGGAATTGACACAGAAGAAAGGAACAACGACTTGATTTTTAACGCAAAGACGCTAAGAAGAGAAGAAAGTCGCAAAGAAAAACAAGAAAAATAATTTAACCCCACCTTTGTCCTCCCCTTATTTAAGGGGAGGATTGAGGAGGGGTTAGACTTTGCGTCTTTGTTTTAATCTTTGCGTCTTTGCGTTAAAGATTATTTTAATATGCAATTCAGAAAAAGAGACGAAGAAGATTACAGCATACCTTTAACATCCCTTATAGATGTAGTATTCCTGCTTTTGATATTCTTTATGGTTTCTACCGTGTTCATAGATTTTTCAAAAAAAATGGATATAGAACTTCCTGAATCGAAAGCCTCTGACATATCTGCCGATACTAAAAATATCGAGATAGAAATGGGTAGGGATAAAAAGCTCTATCTGAATGGGGAAGAGACAACGATCGGTAATCTGGAATTAAAAATAAAATCGCAATCGAAGGAAGTAGGAGGGAAGGCGGTTATAATAAGGGCAGACAAGGGATTGTCTTATGGCGAAGTTATTAAGGTTATGGGTATTTGCAAAGATGCCAATATAATGGATATAGCCGTTGCAGTAAAGTAAATGCGAAAATTTTATAACACGAGTTTCACGAATATCCGAATATCACGAATAAAAGAGTGAATAGTTAAGTAGTTAAGTGGTTTTAAACCACTCAGCTACTCAACCACTCAACTCCTTTTCG
>CAYMMR010000176.1:0-6317 GCA_964391545.1 uncultured Nitrospinota bacterium
GCTCCTCGCAATGACATCAAAAACCTTCTTATTTGAATATGCCTATTTTTAATACAACTTCCATACCAAAAATAATATATTGATTTTCAAAGAGTTAATAAGGAGGCAATAAATAAAAGTGACAATAATTGTCATTTTGAAAGACAAAAATTGTCATTTTATGTTGATATTAATTGAAGGCTGATATATTATTAGAAAAAGGGGAAACATTTACTTCTTGTCATTGCGAGGAGCTTATGCGACGAAGCAATCTTATAAAAGCGAGATTGCTTCACTTCGTTCGCAATGACAGAAAAATAAGTTATGCGAACAATACTTGTTATTGATGATGAGAGGAGCATGAGGGAGTTTCTCTCCATTATGCTCGAAAAAGAGGGATATAAGGCTGTAACTGCGGATAATGGAAATGATGCCCTCGATTTTATAAGAAAAAATTATTATGACCTTATTATTACGGATATAAAGATGCCGAAGGTTACCGGCGTTGAGATATTAAGGGAATCGATGAATCTCCACCCGCATACTCCTGTCATAATGATTACAGCATTTGCATCCACAGAGGTTGCTGTGGATGCTATGAAACTCGGCGCCTATGATTATATTACCGAGCTCTTTAAGGTAGACGAGATAAAAATCATCATAAAAAATGCTATAGAGAAGAAGAGCCTCTTCGATGAAAATATCTCTTTAAAGGAGGAATTAAAAGGACGGTATCAGTTTTCGAATATTGTCGGCAAAAGCGAAAAGATGCAGAAGGTATACGAGCTTATTCAAAAGGTTGCCAATGGGAAAAGCACTGTTCTGATTACAGGCGAAAGCGGGACAGGCAAGGAACTGGCGGCAAGGGCGATTCATCATAACAGCGACAGGAAAGCTCAGCCTTTTGTATCCATAAGCTGCGGCGCAATCCCCGAGACGCTGCTCGAAAGCGAGCTGTTCGGCCATCAGAAGGGCGCATTTACAAGCGCCAATTCGGATAAAAAAGGGCTTTTTGAGGTCGCAGACGGAGGGACATTTTTCCTCGATGAAGTAAGCGAGGCCCCGCTTTCCATTCAGGCAAAACTGCTCAGGGTATTGCAGGAGAAGGAATTTAAAAGGGTCGGCGGCGTGAAGGATATAAAAGCTGATGTGAGGGTTATTGCAGCCACAAATAAAAATCTCAGAGAGCTAATAGCAGAGGGCAAATTCAGGGAAGACCTCTACTACCGGCTGAATGTAATTCCTATCGAGCTTCCATCTTTGCGAGAAAGAAAGGAAGATATTCCGCTGCTTGTAAATCATTTTATAGGTAAATATAATGTTATAAACAAAAAGGATATTAAAGGCATCCATCCCAAGGCTATGGAGACGGTCGAGAGATACAAATGGGGGGGGAATGTAAGGGAACTGGAGAATGTAATCGAAAGGGCCGTAACTTTAGAGACAGGGAATGTCATCCAGCCCGATACGCTGCCGGACGAGATAAGGAGCTTTGCGGAAGGGTCTCCTAAGATTTCTGCAGATATTCCGTCGGAGGGTTTGAATTTAGAAAATTATATTAACGAGATAGAAAAGGGTATTATTATAAATGCCCTTAAAAAGACAGGATGGGTTAAGAAGAAGGCAGCGGAGCTGCTGAATCTCTCTTTCAGGGCATTCAGATACAAGCTGCAGAAGTATCATATCGAGAAGGAGTGAAAATGCAGAAGACAGAAGACAGAAGTCAGAAGTCAGAAGTCAGAAGCCGGATGGCAGAGGTCTGTCTTCTGTTGTCTGTCTTCTGTCTCTTGTTTATATTAGGATGCACAGGAGGCAAACAGATACACCCTCTGAAGTCTCTGCATGAAGAATCTTCAATCCCTGATAAAAGCATTCAAGGACAGCCGCCTCTCGAAAAAAAACACCCTGAAGTCAAGAGGCAGGAGACGGAAGTCGGAAGTCGGGAATCGGGGGACAAAAGTCAGGAGCAAAAAGTCAAGAGCGAAGATATAAAAACCAAGAATCAAGAGCCAAAAGCAGAAGATCAGGAGCTTAAAAAGAATTTACGAACCGCGAGCCACGAGCCGCGAACCGAGAAATTAAAGATAGGCTGCATACTCACCCTTTCCGGCGAAGGGGCATCCATAGGGCAGAGGGTTTTGGAGGGCGTTCAATTGGCATTTAACTCCTTAATCCCCCCCAGCTCCCCTTTAGAAAAGGGGGGAGTGGACTTAATTATAAGAGATTCGGGAGGGGATATATCTTCCGCAAATCTATTGGAAGGTTTGGCAAAGGATGAGGATGCAATAGCGGTTATAGGTCCTATCTTCAGTAAATCCGTTATAAACTCCGTTAAGACAGCCGACAAATATAAGCTCCCTGTTTTTTCTCCCACTGCATCTTCACGGAACATATCGGGCATCAGCCCATACATTTTCAGAAACAGTCTTACCAATCAGATGCAGGGAGAAGCCCTTGCGGATTATGCAGTCAATCGTCTTAATCTTAAAAGATTTGCAATCCTTTACCAAAGAGACCCTTATGGAATAGAATTAAAAAATGTCTTTGAAGAAAAGATAAAATCTCTCGAAGGTGAGATAATATTCAGCGAGCCTTTTGACCCCGACCAGAACGATTTTGAGCCTCAGATAATGACCATAGGCGGAATAAGGGACTCGAATTTAAAGAAAATACTGGATGCCGGCAAGCCTAAGCCAAAGTTGAAATATGACGCTATATTTATTTCTGGGACAGCCGAGAAGGCAGGACTCATCCTGCCGGAACTGGCATATTACAATATATCCGGTATTCCCATACTGGGAGGGAATGGACTAAACTCTCCAGACCTTGTTAGAATAGGCGGAAAATATGCGGAGGGAATTATTTTTGCCGACGGCTTTTTCCCTGCATCCGAAATGCCTTCGATCCGGGAATTCGTCGAGAGATATAAGCTCTTTTACAACAAAGAGCCGGATATACTCGCTGCCCAGTCTTATGACGCCGCAGGGATTATATTAAGTCTGATTAAAAAGGGCGCAAAGAATAGAGAGGATATTAAAAACGGCCTTCTGAATTTAAAGGATTATAACGGAGTCTCGGGAACCACTGCCATTCAACCTTCGGGAGACTCCCAAAAAACATTATTTTTCCTGACAGTGAAAAACGGGAAGATTGTGGAAATAAAATAACCAGAAGACGGAAGTCAGAAGCCAGATAACAGAAAATTGTTTTTTTATATCTGTCCTCTGTCTTCTGATTACAGTCCCATCGTATCCTTAACGGTCTTACCCGGCTCTGAAAATTCTGTTGGTTCCGTCCCGTCGAGGAAACATTCAAGGGCAATATCGCCTGTTTCGGGTGTGGCGAGGAGTCCTGTCTTCTTATCTATTTTGGCGAAGACTATGCCGGTTGGAACTTGAAAATTCTTGACAGGCATCTTTTTCAAAACCCTTTCCATGAAATTCACCCATATAGGACTTGCCGCCCTTGCCCCTGTCTCGTTCTTCCCTATAGGTTCGTCCCTGTCCATACCAACCCATACGCCTCCTACAATATCCGGGGTATAGCCTATAAACCAAGCGTCCATATAATTATTGGTAGTCCCGGTCTTTCCTGCAACAGGCCTTCCGAGAGACTTTGCCCTCCATCCTGTCCCTTCCCGAACTACGCTCTGAAGTATATTTGTAGTTATATACGACAACTCTTCGCTTATAGCCTTTTCCTCCGGCGATTTATTCTCCTCGAGGATATTTCCGTCCTTATCGCTTATCGTCTTTATTGCCATAGGCTCTGCCCGTATTCCTTTATTTGCAAAAACTCCATAAGCCGATGTTAACTCCAATAAAGTTACTCCCGATGTCCCCAATGCCAGAGACAAATCGGGGGTAAGATAGCTCTTTATACCCAATCTTCTGGCAAATTCCAGCGTATGCTTGACTCCCATGCTCTGAAGCAGCTTAATCGTAATTACATTTCTCGAATGGGTCAGCGCGGTCCGCAGGGTGGTAGGCCCATAAAATCTCTCCTCGAAATTCGCAGGCTTCCAGTTTTCCTCGTCTTTTTCTTCGAATATAACGGGAGAATCGATGAATATACTCGCAGGCGTAAACCCTTTTTCGAAGGAAGCCGAATATACGATGGGCTTGAAGGCCGAGCCGGGCTGTCTCTGCGACTGGACAGCCCTGTTGAACTTGCTCCTCTCGAAATCGTATCCGCCGACCATTGCCCTTATAAAGCCGGTAGAAGGGTCAATACATAACAGCGCCCCCTGCACAAGAGGCTCCTGCTCCAATGATAGTTTTAAGTTTCCCTTTTTATCCTTTTCCTCCAGTATCTTTGCCTCTATTACATCTCCTGTCTTTAAAACCTCCTTTGCGTTTTTGACCTTCAAAAAAGACAGAGCATCGAGGGAATGGTCATATTTATGTGCCCATGACATATCCTGAACATAAAGAACTGCTTTTGCAATAGATTCGCTTGGCTCCCTGCCAGATCTGACATTAACAAAAACCTTTTCAGCGGATACATCGGTAACTGTGCCGATTACCCTGTTCCCTGTTTTTAAACCTTCGGCATTTTCCATTCCATCGGGAAAATTCTTTAACTCGATCTCCTCGACCTTTTTCCAGTCTATGCCCTGTCCCGGAACAATCTTTATATTGCCGAGAGGACCTCTATACCCGAGTCTTTTATCGATCTCCAAAAGTCCTTCTTTTACTGCATATTCCGCCGCCTCCTGAAAATCGAGCTTTAATGTGGTATATACCTTCAGCCCGCCTTTATATAATCCGGAGCTCCCATATTTATCTTCTACATATTGACGGATATACTCGGCAAAATAGGGCGCAATGTTTTTCCTGTCCTGCCTGTCCTTTAATGCAAAATCGGATTTCGATGCGGTTTCTGCTTCTGCAGCCGTAATAAAACCGAGGGATTCCATCCTTCGCAGAACATGGCTGCGCCTGCTCCTTGCATTTTCCGGCGATAGGTAAGGAGAATATCTCTTTGGAGACCTTGGCAGTGCTGCTATCATTGCCATCTCATGGAGGGTAAGCTCGTTTATATGCCTTCCGAAGTAAACCAATGCCGCTGCCTCGACACCGTAAGCGCTGTGTCCATAATATATCTGATTAAGGTATATCTCCAATATCTCATCCTTCGAAAAATTCTCCTCTATTCTTGCTGCAAGCACAGCCTCCCTCAATTTTCTGAACAGGGTTCTTTCGGGCGTTAGGAACATGGTCTTCGTAATCTGCTGGGTTATAGTGCTGCCTCCTTCTACCACGCCGCCTGCCTTTATATTGCTCCACAAAGCGCCGATAATCCTTTTAAAATTAAAGCCCTTATGCTTGTAGAACTGGTCATCCTCCACTGCGAGCGTCGCCAGCTTCATAAGCGGGGGTATCTTGTTTAATGGAAGGAGAACCCTCCGTTCGATATAAAATTCCGATATTAACTTCCCATCATCGTCATAGACCTCGGTTATTAAATTCGGCTTATAATTTTTCAAGGCCATAACATCCGGCAGGTCTTTATAAACCTTTGCATAAACGATTAAGGCGGCTACTGCAACAGAAAAGGTGAAAAGGAGCAGAAAAGGCAGAATGATATAGAGGATTATCTTTTTCACTCCCCATCTTCCCCGTTTAATTCTCTGTTTTAGTCTTTTACTTAACATTTGCAACCTTATCCAATATAATCTCGGCTATGCCGTCCTTCGACATTAAGGGAATATCCTCGATATTGCCCTTTCTGTCAATTATAGCCGCCTTATTCGAATCGCCGCCGAATCCATTGACACTATTTGCAATAATGAAATCGAGATTTTTATTCTTTAATTTTTCCTTCGCATTTTTTATTATGTCTTCGGTCTCGAGGGCAAAACCAACGACGATAGGGGCAAGGGGCAAGAGCCTGCCCCGAACTTGTTTCGGGGGGCAAGGGGCAAGATTTTTTGAATCCCCGACCCCTGACCATCGACCACTGGCCCTTATTTTTTCTACAACTTCCGACAATATGTCGGGAGTTTTCTTTAGTTTTAGCATTATGCCTTCGTCATCCTCTTTTTTTATCTTTTTATCGGAATAATTTACTGGAGAGAAATCGCTGACTGCCGCTGCCATAATTATAATATCGGCTTTCTCCGATTCTCCGAGAACCTCCCTACCCATATCATCTGCGCTTTTTACAGGGATGAATTTCACCCCCGATGGCGCAGGGAGATTGGTCGGACCGCTTATCAATACCACATCCCCGCCCCTTCTTTTTGCTGCTGCGGCAACGGCATAACCCATCTTGCCGGAGGAATGATTCGATATGAATCTTACCGGGTCAAAAGGCTCATGGGTGGGGCCTGCTGT
>CAYMMR010000177.1:0-6228 GCA_964391545.1 uncultured Nitrospinota bacterium
AACAAAAGAAAAACTAAAAAGTCGTTCAAAAAAGTCATTTTTCAGTATCGTCTAGATAATCTGATGCTTTGACACTCTGATACTCCGACACTTTAGTTTTTCGGTCCTATCAAGGGCTGTCTCTCCTTCACAGGATAATCTTTTCTTAACGGATGCCCTTTAAATCCTTCATATAAGAGTATCCTCTTTAAATTCGGATGCCCTTTGAAGATTATCCCGTATAAGTCATAAACCTCTCTCTCGAACCAGTCTGCCCCAATCCATAATGATACAATCGAGTCAATGGCGCAGTCCGATTCGGGAACCGGCGCCTTTATTCTCACTCTTATGTTATGCTTTAGCGAATAGAAGTGATATACCACTTCAAACCTCGGCTCTCTTCCGAGATAATCAACTGCCGTAAGATCCATCATGAAATTGTAAAGAAGGTCATTATCGTCTCTTAAAAACCTGCATATTTTGACAATATCCGCCTTTTTTACAACTGCAGTATCATCCCCCCGAAAAGAATGCGTCTCGATAATCGAATCGGAAAAATTATCTTTTAGTTTTTTTAAAGTAATACTCATTTCCATAAAAAAATCTGCGTCCTATTTTATCTTTTAGTCACCTTTGCCTCGCCCCTCGGCCAATCCGACCATTTTTCCTTTGCAACCTTTTCCTGCAATTTTAACAGCCCGTCTATTACCATTTCCGGTCTCGGCGGGCAGCCGGGGACATAAACATCCACAGGTATAAGGGTGTCTATACCCTGCACTGTAGCATAGTTGTCATAAAATCCGCCGGAGGTAGCGCATACCCCAAATGAAAATACCCACTTAGGCTCGGTCATCTGGTTGTATACCTTTACCAATATAGGAGCCTGTTTATGGCTTATCGTTCCTACCACCATAAGCAAATCGGCCTGTCTCGGAGAGAATCTGGGAAGGGCTGCGCCGAATCTATCGAGGTCATATCTCGGCCCGGCTACCGACATAAACTCCATGCCGCAGCATGCCGTAACAAAAGGATACAGGAAAAAGGAATACTTCCTCCCCCAATCAACAATGGCATCCAGTTTAGTGAGTAGTATACTGTTACCTAAAACTTTCTCAATCTCTTCTTCCTGTCCTGCACTCATTGCTCGTTGCTCATTGCCCATTGCTACATTTATTGCCATTCCAACGCCCCCCTTTTCCATACATATATTAACCCGATGGCTAAAATCGCTATAAATACCATCATCTCCACAAATCCGAATAAACCGAGGTCTTTGAAAAGAACCGCCCACGGGTATAAAAATACCGCCTCGATATCGAATATTACGAAAAATAGAGCCACAAGATAAAATTTAACCGAGAACCTGAGCTTTGGAGATACTATAGGACTTTCCCCGCACTCAAAGGGTTCCATCTTCTCGGCAAATCTCTTTTTAGGCCCGATGAGGGTAGTGGCAACAAGTATCCCTCCGGCAGTTCCCGACGCCAATAAGAGCATTATTAATACCGGAATATATTCATTCATTTTAATCTGCCTTTAAAATTTTTACCTTTGTTATTGCATCCCTTCTGTTTATCAGAAGGTTTGCAGGCGCATTTTCGAAATTCACGGGAATAAACACAATCCCCCGAGGCGACTTATCCGTAACCTTACATTTAATAATAATGCTGCCGCTCGCAGATTCTACCTTTACCTTATCCCAGTCGCTTATTTTCAAATCCGACGCATCCTTATGGTTTATCTCGGCCCTGCATTCCGGGGTCAGCATATTCATTGCCCGAGATTTCCTCGACAATGTCCCGAGATGGAAAAAGGAGTTTCCTGTAATCAGGGTAAAGGGCATATTTTCCCCTTCTATTTCGATCTCTTTATGTTTGACAACCTTAAATTCCTTCCCTGATATTACCCGATATTTTGCCAATTGACCATCCTTTTTTATATTTGAATAAGTCATGTCGGAATATGCCGAAATTTCCGAGGTTATCTCTTTAAAAATATCTTCGGCAGCAGAATATTTGAATCCTGCCCCCATTCTCCTGCCGAGCTCATTTATTATCTCCCAGTCTGCCTTTGATTCCCCTGCGGGCTCGATCGCCTTATTTATTTTCTGAACCCTTCCCTCCATATTCGTAAATGTCCCTTCCCTCTCTGCAAAACTTGCAGCCGGCAGGATTACATTTGCCAACATGGCCGTCTCGGTTAAAAACATATCCTGAACAACGGTAAAGGAGACCTTTTTCAAGGCATCTCTTACAAGGCTGCCATTATAATAGCGGACAACAGGGTCTTCTCCCATTATATATAATGCCTTTATCTTTCCATCCATCGCCGTATCGAATATATCGTGGTTCGGAACGGAGACAGCCCCCATATCATTGACTCCCTGTGAATTGCAATATTCTCTGTAGAGAAGTATCTTCCCGTTTATAAGACAGGATAAATTATGCAAGGCATTGGTAATTTCCGCTCCTGATGGATGACCATATACCTCTTTGCCGATTAGAATTACAGGGGATTTCGATTTGCTTAATTTAAAGGCTATCGTCTCGATTAAATCTGCGGGGACACCGCTCTTTGAAGCCGCATCCTCCATCTTTATCTCGTTTAAAGAAGCTATAAAATCTTTAACATCTTCCCACTTAACCCCCAAATCTGAGCTTAATGCGCCCGAGCCTGCTATAGTTTTTACAATACCGCTTATAAGAGAAATTTCACTTCCGTATTTGTAAGCAAGCCTGTAATCCTGCGGCGGCTTAAAGCCTATATTCCTGCTGCTCGCTGTTATAAGGCATGCCTCATTATCCCTCATTGCCATTCTAATCATATTCCCTATCACCGGATTTTCTTCTGCCGGATCTGCGCCTACTGTAAATATGAGGTCGGCCTTATTTATGAGGCTGAAGGCTGAAGGCTGAAGGCTAAAGGCTGTTGTATTCATATTCATCAGATTATCTACATTGCTTGAGCCGAGGACAGACTTAAAGAATTTCTGAAAGATATAATTGTCCTCATTTGTAACCCTTTCCGATACCATCCCTGCAATTGCATCTCCTCCGTGATTTTTCTTAATATCCTTAAATTTATCGGCTATCAATTCCAATGCCTCGTCCCATGATATGGGCAGGAACTTATCGCCATTTTTGACAAGCGGTTTCTTTAACCTGTCTTCGCTCTCTACAAACTGATACCCGAACTTCCCCATGGCGCAAAGATTGCCGTTGTTTATGCCAATATCATCATTAGATGTTACACGGTATATTTCCCCTTTTCCCTGATAAAGACGTTCAGGGACAGGCTTAACATCGAGATATATGGAGCATCCTGTGCCGCAGTAAGGGCAGACAGTTTCTGTTTTTTTCAATTCCCAACTCCTTGCCCCAAGGATAAGACCGCTGCTTAAAGAGCCTACAGGACACACCGATATACACTGACCGCAGAAATCGCAGTCGAGAGGTTTCCCATCAACCGTATCTATAACGGATTTGAACCCTCTCTGGCTTATCTTATATGCAGAAAATCCCTGCACCTCATGACATACCCTTATGCACCTCTCGCAGAGGACGCAAATATACGGGTCGTATCTTACCAGTCTCCAGTCGTATCTCTTATCCCTCCGGACAGGCTCCGCCTTTAAATCCTGCCTGTTTACACCCAATTCGTATGCCTTAGTCTGAAGCTGGCATTCACCACTCCTCTCGCAGACAGTACAGTCCACAGAATGGTTTACAAGCATAAGCTTTACCATCATCTGCCTGAGTTCCGTGAGTTTATCCGATTTTGTCGTTACTGCCATCCCTTCCATAACCGGCAATTGACAGGATGTCATCGGCTCATCGGCACCCTCCACCTCGACAAGGCATATCCTGCACGAGCCTATGGGATTCAATTTTTCAAGATAGCAGAGCGTGGGTATATAGATGCCGTTCTCCAGAGCAGCCTGAAGAACGGTTCTCTTCTTATCCGCCGATATTTTTTTGCCGTCAATCGTTAAATTTACTTTTTCCATTGCTAAATTACCAAAGCGTAAAAACTTTTTTTGCGCGACTTTACCGGTGGATTATAAAACTTTTCCTTACACCGCATTTTTTCTTTTGTTCCTCAAATATTATATAAAGGGCAAAAGGAAAAATAACGGAAGCGAAAAAAAAAGTTTTTACGCTTTCTCCAGCGCCACCATTCCAACCTGATAGCACCTCATACACCGCGATGCCTCTTCTATCGCCTGCTCGAGTGTATATCCTGTTTCCACTTCCTCAAAAGTTGTTACCCTTGTATCGAGAGGAATAACCGGCATGGGAACCCTCTCCCACCCCGATTTTATTCCTATTTTTTCATCCTTATTATACGCCCCCAATTTTTTGATAACTTTATCCATCTTTTCCGGGACAGAAATGGTTACAGGCTTACCGCTGAGATACTGGTCAATGCTCTCCGCAGCCCTCCTGGCATTTCCACAGGCATCAACTATAGTCAACGGGCCGTTGAACACATCGCCTCCGGTAAATATGTAGGGGACGCTTGTCTGGAAAGTATCGGGGTCTGCCTCGATAGTCTGCCACTTTGTCAGCTTAATACCTTCTACGCCGTTCAATACGGAAAGGTCGCAGTCCTGTCCTATTGCCTGAAGGATTATATCTGCGGGAACGATAAACTCCGACCCCTTAACCTCTACAGGCCTTCTCCTGCCGCTTGCATCGGGCTCTCCAAGCTCCATCTTTAAACACTCCAGTCCCGTTACATTTCCGTTTTCAGCCAAAATCCTCTTTGGCGCAGCCAGGAATATATATTTCACGCCTTCCACTTCCGATTCATGCACCTCATGAGGGTCCGCAGGCAATTCCTTTTTTGTCCTTCTGTAAACTACTGTAACCTCTTTTGCGCCATTCCTTATAGGCGTCCTGCAGCAGTCCATAGCCACATTGCCGCCGCCGACAACTATAACCCTTTTATCCTTTACATGATAACATTTTGTAATTACACAATCCCTTAGATATTCAATGCCTCTTACAAAACCATTATATCCTGCATCCTCTCCTTCTGCGCCCATTTTTTTTGATATATGGGCGCCTGTTGATATAAAAAATGCCTTATACCCCTGCCCTCTCAATTGAGGGATAGTTATATCTTCTCCAACGGGAGTGTTGTATCTTATTTCAACCCCCATATCCTCGATAAAATTCGTCTCCCTTTGAAGGGCTTCCTTCGGCACCCTGTATTCCGGAATACCCACGCCTATCATACCTCCGGGGACCGGGAGCGATTCAAATACAGTAACCCTGTATCCCTTAAGCGCCAGATAATATGCAGCGGATAGACCGGCAGGACCTGCGCCAAATACCGCCACTTTATCTTCTTTACTGTGTTTATTAGTATTAACCGGTTTTGAAACAGGCTTGTCCCGTTCTCCGAAACGGGAACGGAGGTCTTCGTAATCCCATGCAAATCTCTTTAGTTTGCAAATCGAGATGGCGCTCTCTACATTCGCCCTGCGGCAGTTCTTTTCACAGGGATGAAAACACGCCCTGCCGAGCGATGCTGCCATAGGACTCGCCTCCCTTATTCTCTGTAAGGATTCCAGAGGTCTCCATTCCTTAATAAACTCGATATAGGCGGGTATATCCATGCCTGTAGGGCATGCTGAATAACAAGGGGCTGTCCATTTAGACTCGTATCGGGCGCCGTTGCTGACAGGTTTCCTATTCTTTACCGCCCCTGCAAAATCGTCTCTGAAATATTTCAGGGCATGGAGTATCGGCATCGGACCTGTCTGTCCTATAGAACATTTTGAGGTATTAGATATATCTTTTCCGAGGTTTTCGAGCTGGGCGAGGTCCGGCTCTTCCCCCTTGCCAATTGCTATCTTTTTCAACAGCTTTTCCATCACAGCAGTCCCGATGCGGCAGGGGAAACATTTTCCACAGGACTCCTTCTGCACCTCCTCGATATAGCGGCTGCACATATCCACTATATTTACGGAGTCTTTAAGCAGAATTATCCCGCTCCATCCAATGAATGCGCTTATATTATTTTCTTTATCGAATTCGGCGGGCAGCTTTAGATTGGAGGCGTCCTTCCAGCCGGAAGGCTCGACACCTCTGTTATCGACAACTTCGTCTTGCCATGAAGAAAAGAGAACCCTCAAGTGTCACTCCCCTAAAATAATCTCTAATCCATAGTCCCTGAATTTGCAGCAGGGTGTCTTTTATATAACAAACAAAATTTAATTGCAAGGAAAAAATTACAAAAAAA
>CAYMMR010000178.1:0-6207 GCA_964391545.1 uncultured Nitrospinota bacterium
AAGTCCGGTGGATATAATGCTTTTCCTCTCACCGCAAAGTTTTATAATCCACCGGTGACAGTCGCTACAGGGACATAGGGTCTTATATAAATCGTTCGTGCATAATCTGGGATAAATTTAACCGCAAAATGGACAACAGCCGTCAGCTATCAGCTAAACCAAACTGCTGATAGCTGAATGCTGATAGCTGTTGTTGTGAGGTTTTATGAGTGAAATCGGCGAGTTGTGTCTTCTTATCTCTCTCGGCATCTCTATATATTCTGCTATAGTTCCTATCCTCGGTGAAAAAAGAGGAAAAGGGGAGCTTATTGTCAGTGCGGAAAATTCCATATTTGTTACATCCGGACTCATTACGATTTCCTCTGCCATATTAATATACACATTTTTAAATAGGGATTTCAGTGTAGAATATGTAGCCAATTACTCCAATAGAGACCTCTCTCTCTTTTACACCTTGTCGGCATTCTGGGCAGGGCAAAAGGGCTCTCTTTTGCTGTGGGCGTGGCTGCTTGCCATATTCGGCGCGGTTGTAGTTGTCCAAAACAGAAACAAGAACAGGGAGTTTATGCCTTATGTTATAGCGATAATCTCTGCAACCCTCTGTTTGTTTCTGTCCCTTCTTGTCTTTGCATCGAGGCCCTTTGAGCTAACCTATCCGCCCGAGGACGGCTACGGATTGAACCCGCTCCTGCAAAATCCTGGAATGGTCTTTCACCCGCCTACGCTTTATATAGGTTTTGTGGGATTTACCATACCATTTGCCTTTGCCATGGCCGCGCTTTTGAGCGGTCATCTCGGAGATGTATGGATAAAGACCACGAGGAGATGGACAATATTCTCATGGTTTTTTTTAAGCATGGGCAATCTTCTTGGCGCATGGTGGGCTTACAGGGTTTTAGGCTGGGGAGGTTATTGGGCATGGGACCCCGTAGAGAACGCATCTTTTATGCCGTGGCTCACAGGCACTGCCTATCTACACTCCGTTATGGTTCAGGAGAGGAGGGATATGCTCAAGGTCTGGAACATGGTTCTTATCGTTATGACCTTCTGTCTTACTGTTTTTGGGACATTTCTTACAAGGAGCGGGGTTGTCCAGTCCGTCCATTCCTTTGGCGAAAGCACTGTCGGATACTATTTTTTAGGCTTCTTAATAGCGGCGATACTTTTTTCGTCATATCTCATAGTAAACAGACTCTCTATTTTAAAAAGCAACAATGAGCTCGATTCCATTATATCGAGGGAGAGCAGCTTTCTTTTTAATAACCTGATACTGGTCGGCGCTGCATTCGCTACTTTCTGGGGGACGATGTTTCCCGTAATATCGGAGGCGGTAAGGGGGCAGAAGATAACGGTAGGGCCGCCTTTTTTTAATCAGGTTAATGTTCCCATAGGGCTTGCCCTCCTGCTGCTTGTCGGTATATGTCCGCTTGTATCATGGAAGAGGGCATCAATAAATAACCTCAAGAGAAATTTTTTGAAGCCCTTTATAGTGTCAATTATAGGAGCGATAATTTTGATGCCTGTGGGGGCCGGACATCTCTTTGCATGGCTTTCTTTTACAATATCGATATTTGTAGTAACCACCATACTTTTGGAATTTTACAGCGGGACGAGGACAAGGCAAGAGGCTGCCGGAGAAGGTTTTGTAAGGGCGCTCTTTTCTCTAATCGTAAAAAACAAAAGGCGCTATGGGGGGTATATAATACATATCGGAGTAGTTTTGATGTTTGTGGGTATAACAGGCTCGTCTTACAATCTTGAAAAAGAGGCTACCCTGAAAAAAGGGGAGGCCATGGAGATTGGAGATTACAAACTTGTATTCAAGGAGTTGAACGAAAAAATGCCTGTCCCCACAAAGGCAGAAGTTACCGCTGCAATGGATGTGGAGAAGGATGGGAAAGTAATAGCATTTGCTGCGCCCAAAAGAGACTTTTATAAGAACCATGAGCAGCCGGTTTCGAGGGTATATAACCTGTCGGGGCTTAAAGAAGACCTTTATATTATACTTGCGGGATTTCAGGATGACGGCTCTGCTACATTCAAGGTTCATGTAAACCCTCTGGTCAAATGGCTCTGGATCGGCGGTATTGTCATAGGCGTGGGGACATTCATAGCAATGCTGCCGGACAGGAAGGGGAAAAAGAGTTAAGAGTTATGAGTTATGAGTTAAGAGTTAACTACAAGTTACAAGTTACAAGTTACAAATTAAAGATATTGTTTATCTCATTTCTTGCTTCTTGCTTCTTGCTTCTTGCTTCTGATGTATTTGCAGTAACCATAGACGAAAGATACAAACCGCTGTATGACGAGCTTTCCGATAAATTCATCTGCCTCTGCGGGTGCGGGTCAACAATCAAGACATGCCCCCATGAAGAGTGTGGTTTTGCAATACCCTTCAGAAAAGAATTGGCAGAGAGAATCCAAAAAGGCGAAACAAAGGAACAGCTTATAAAATATTTTGTAGACAAGCATGGAGAGAAAATTCTTTCCTCTCCTGCAAAAAAAGGATTTAATCTGATGGCGTGGATCATGCCCTTTGCGGTAATAATTATTGCGGGATTTTTGATAAAGAAGGTTATAAATAAATGGGTGAAAGAACAGAAAGCAGAAGACAGAAGACAGAAGACAGATGTGGTAGAGGATAAATATAAAAAGATGCTGAAAAAGGAATTGGAGGAACTCGAATGATTACCTTCGTCGAGATATTGATATTTTCGACTGCCATGTTTTTTGTCGGGTATCCTGTATTCAAGGGGCAAGGGTATAGGGGCAAGGGGCAAGAGGAAAATGAAAGATTAGGCGGGCTTATTCATAAAAAAGAATTGGCATATACTGCCATTAAAGACCTTGAATTCGATTATAAGACAGGCAAGTTATCCGAAGAAGACTATAAAGAATTAAAAAATAAATACGAAACAGAGGCATTGCTTATATTAAAAGAGATTGATGAATTCGGAAAGAAAAAGACCGTAAAAGAAGCCGATGAAAATGCCATATTCTGCTCTAAATGCGGAGCAAAGCTCAAGATAGGAGATAATTTCTGCTTTAAATGCGGCACAAAATTACCGCAAGCATAAACCTTACCATGCGTGAACCTCCCGCTCTTTTGTTATTGCTTCTGTAGGGCATTCTTCCATACATATCAGGCATCCTTTGCAGTTATCGTAATCCGCAAAAGGAAAACCTTCTTCATTTAACGAAATACACCCGTCAGGGCATCTGGCTATACATGTCATACATTGGGTGCATAAATCATAATTCCATACGGGTTTGAATACCCGCCAGTTGCCGGTCCTCCGCAAAGGCGTATTCCCGGAGGAATTTATAGCAGGACTTGAAATTATAGCACTTTCATAGGGTATAGAAACAACCCCCTTTAATTCCCCCTTTGTTAAGGGGGACTCAGGGGGTTGTTCAGCGGTATTTATTTCTACGGATTGAACGACATTGAAGCAGTAGAGCGATGCTTTTATGTTTTTTTTTATAAGCTCCCTGTCCGTTATTATTTCAGACGCCTCTTTTTCAACAGCCCTTTTTAAGAAACCTTCTTTTAGTCCTGCAATCTTAGAGGCGGCGCCTCCTGCAAGTGTGCTGAGGACAGGCTTTCCCAGCATATCAATTCCAATCTTAGTCAAATCTAAAGTTATGACCTGCGCATCGATTTTATATTTATTTTTTGCCTCCTCGGAGCTATGAGTAGTATTCAAAAAAACGATGCTGCCCTCTTTCAGCCCCGATAATGGCATTGCCATCGGGTCGTCTAAAAGGGTTTCGTCCATTACTATTACTATATCAGGTTCGGCAATTACTCCTCTTTCAAGAATTGGCTCTTTCGATATGCGGGTGAATGCAGCTATAGGCGCGCCTCGCCTCTCGGCGCCGTAGAGCGGAAAGTCCTGGGCATAATATCCTTCAAGAAAGGCAGCGGTTCCAAGAACCCTGCTTGCAACCTTCGCTCCCTGACCGCCCCTGCCGTGAAATCGTATTCTTAACATTTAAAATTATAAAGTCTTTGGAACACGAATTTCACGAATATCCGAATATCACGAATAAAAAAGCAAATAGTTAAGTAGTTAAGTGGTTTAACAACTCAACTACTTAACTACTCAACTACTCGACAAATATTCACTATTTGTGTAATTTGTCGATTCGTGTTATTCGTGTTCTCTCTTTCAGTTCTTATATATTTTCCCTGTCGGGATGCAGAGGGCTGTCGCTCTCGAAGAAGAAATCTCCCATTCCGAGAGGGAATCCATTCTCGCCTGAAAATTTTTTCTTTTTATCGGCCATAGTATCGAGATCGAGTGCGTCTTTTCCGAGGATGTTTTTTACAGCTTCTTTCCATGCCTCGTCCTTTGAAAGCGGATGTTTGGGGTCCTGCGATAGTCTTTTTATTGCATATTGAAGCAGGTGGATGCCGTCTCTCGGAGAAAAATCGAGGTTTAACTGATGAGACCTTTGCAGAAAATCAACTGTCATTTGAAGCATATCGTCTTCCGCAAATGGAAGGTGATATTGGAGTATTGCCATCTCGCTCCTCTTATCCGGAAAACCGAGTGAGAGTGTCGGCTGGAGCCTCGACAAAATATAATCGGGTATCTCAAAGGTTGATTCGTCCTCGTTCATGGTAACGCAGCACCTGAATTCTCTGTGGGCAGGAATCGTTATGCCTGCAACGATGGATTCTACATACCTCCTGTGGTCGAGAAGCGGCGCAAGGGATGCCCAGCTCTTCTCGTTCATCCGATTTCCTTCGTCGAGGATACAGATGCCGCCGGTAATCATCGCGCTTACGAGAGGAGATGCGTGATAGGCAATCTTTCCCGATTCCGAGAGGACAGGGGTTATGAGAAGGTCTTCGGGTCTGGTGTCTGCCGTGCATTGAAAGATATAGAGAGACTGTTCCCTTAATTTTGCCGCAGCCATTGCCAGAGTGGTCTTGCCAATACCCGGCGTTCCGGTGATTCTTGGCGAGAGGGGAAAATCTTTTTTATCAACAATTAGCCAGCACGCCAGTATCTGTTTCAATATCTCGCCCTGACCTATCCATTTGCTGTCGGTTTTATCGGGATGGCTTAGAGTGAGGCGAACCCCGTCAATTGCGATAACTTCTTTTCCCTGATTAAAACTTTCAGGGACAGGTCCCTGATTGCGACCCCTGCTTACTACTGCAGGGGCAGGCTCTTCAGGGACTGGATTTTTATTGTTATTTTCGTTAGAATATTTCATCTGAAATCCTCCTGTAGCAGTAAACCACCCCTCACCTTTCTCCTCTCCCCTGAGGAGAGAGGGTTGGGTGAAGGGATTATTACTTTATTATAGAGTCTCTTTATAAATATTGCAATACCGACAAAATCCGAATAAGAAAGGGGGTGAGGTTGAAAAAACATATCAAGGAGAAAGGGAGAACAGAGAGAGATGGAGATAAAAAACAAAAAAGAGTTAGGACACAGATGGACACGGATAAACACAGATTATTTTATCCTGATATTTCTGTGTTTATTTGTGTCCAATATTTTATTTTTTCTCCCTTTCACTAATTTCCCCATTTCTCCTTAATCTTTTTTTAAAGGAGGGACAAATTATGTCAGGAAGATTAACAGGTAAAAATATTCTGATGGTAATTGCTCCAGAGCAATTCAGGGATGAGGAATTGAATCATCCGAAAGAGATATTCGAAAAAGAGGGGGGAAAGGTAAAGATTGCATGCAAACGGACGGGGAAATGCACAGGGATGTTTGGTGCAGCAGCGACTCCCGATATACTTATTAAAGATGCAAAGGCTGGCGATTATGACGCAGTGGCAGTGGTGGGAGGCATGGGTTCGCCTTCGCATCTGTGGGGCGATGCTCAATTGCATAAACTCTTGCAGGAAGCGGAAAAGGCAGATAAAATTGTGGCTGCTATCTGTTTATCCGGCGCAGTTCTGGCAAGGGCAGGGATTTTAAAAAATAAAGAAGCAACGGTCTTCGAGACATCGGAGTCGCTGAAAGAGCTGCAGAAGGGCAGCGCAAAATTTATAAGGAAGGATGTTGTAGTCGTAGGTAAGATTGTTACTGCAAATGGTCCCGAGGCTGCCAGAGATTTTGGAAGGGCAATAGTGGAGGGGATAATAAAAGGATAATTATTTTGCCACAGACTAACACAGACAAAAATGTTTAGTTACAGACCAAATGGAACAAAATAGCCTTACGAAATAAGAAGTGG
>CAYMMR010000179.1:0-6168 GCA_964391545.1 uncultured Nitrospinota bacterium
AAGCTATGATTCGGCAACAGGGAAAATCACCTTAAGTAATTGCTCATCGGATGCCTATTGTCCTTCGAACCAGATTGTGGATTTTTATATAGATACATTGACATCCAGTTATGGAAATTTCAGGGTAAATTTCGAGGATGTTGAGCAGGGGGCGGACCACGACATGGATGCCATTGTCCAGTATTCTTATCAGGTCAATGCCGATAATACAGTTACTATAAGCCTTACCTCCTCTTATGCAGCAGGCTGCATAGACCAGGTATTGGGTTTTGTCATTCAAGGAACTACAGAAGACGGTGTTTATCTGCCTGTGAAGGATGCAGATATTGGAAGCTCATCGGACAGCGATACGCCCGCTGCCGTTGCCGGTATGCCGACGACATGGTCGCATACTTTTACGCCGTCTGCTACAAGCGCCACTGCATCTATCCTCAAAAACCCGCTCTGGTATGCGGCAAAATGGGGCGGTTTTGAGGATAAAAACGGGGATGATAAGCCCGACCAATCTTCGGAATGGGATAAAGACGGAGATGGATACCCGGATACCTATTTCCCAGTTACAAATCCTTTACAGATGGAGAAGCAGCTTACTGCGGTATTTAACGATATATTGAGAAGGGTAGGCTCTGCTACATCCATATCCGTTTTAAGCACCTCTGCGAGCGGGGCGGGAAATATCTTTCAGGCATATTTTCTCCCTGCAAAAACGGTTGATAACGAAGATGTAACATGGCTCGGCCATCTCCTCCAGCTTGGCGTAAGCGAAAAGGGGGAGCTTCTCGATAAAAACGGAAATAAGATTACATTTTCCTTCGATGAAACAGAAGGGCAGACCTATATAAACGAAGATGGAGGGGGACAATATGCGCTTACGGATTGGACGGGCTATAAGTGGGATGCAGGTGAGAAACTCCTAACAAAGACCCCTGCGTCGAGGACAATAAAGACATTCGTTGATGCCGATAATGATGGTGTTGTTGACAGCGGAGAATTTATCTCCTTTGAAGTTGCGAACAAAACGACTCTAAAACCGTATCTAATGGCTGCAGACGATACGGAGTCCGCAAATATTATCAATTTTGTCAGAGGCTCTAAAGTATCGGGATACAGGAACAGGACATATAGCGGAACCGACCAATACAAATTTGGAGATATAATTTATTCTACGCCGACTGTCGTAACATCTCCGGCAGAGAACTACAGCCTTCTTTACGGGGACGAGACTTACGGGACATTCTTTAATGCAAAGAAGGGGAGAGACACAGTAGTATATATCGGGGCTAATGACGGCATGCTCCATGCAATTTGCTCCGAAGATAACGGATGCGATAATGGGGCTGCTAAAGGGGAAGAATTATGGAGCTTTATACCCCAAAATCTATTACCCCATTTGCAATGGCTGACCGACCCTAACTATTCCCATGTCTATTATGTGGATTTAAGGGCTAAGGTTACGGATATAAATTTCTCAAATATGGGGACAAACGGATGGAAGACTGTTTTAATCGGAGGCATGAGGCTCGGCGGCGGACAGATCAGCGTTACCGCAGATTTCGGGAGCGGCAGCCAGACAAGAAAATTCCAGTCCTCTTATTTTGCAATCGATATTACAGACCCGCACAATCCTACGCTTTTGTGGGAGTTCACATTATCCGATGCCAGCCTTGGCTTTACCTCATCTTATCCAGCGATTGCAAAGGTTGGGAATAAATGGTTCGTAATTGTCGGCTCGGGGACAAAATCCCTATACACTCCCGACTATACAGGCGCAAGCACGCAGACAGGGAAGATATTCGTCCTCGATGCGAGAAATACAGGGGCATGGACATTAAACTCCACATACTGGAAATTCGATACATCGGTCTCCAATGGATTTATGGGAGACCCGCTTGCAGTTGATATTGATTTTAAGACAAGCAATGCCGCAACGGATGACTCGACAACCTTTAATACTGAGGTTGTATATATTGGAGAGACTTATGACAGCGGCGGCACGCCAAAATGGAGGGGAAAGATGTTCCGTCTCGTTCTTAATGGGGATGTAAATCCGACAAACTGGAATCTATACACGTTCTTCGATGGAAATTCCCTTGCCACTGCAACCCCGATTACAACATCCCCTTCTGCTACAAAGGATGATTTTAACATTCTATGGGTTTACTTCGGCTCGGGCAGGTTTTACAGCGATACGGATAAAACAACATCCACTGCCCACACATTCTTTGGAATAAGGGATTCTTATTGGGACGGCTCGCAGTGGAAGCCCTGCTGGAACGGCACATCATGGAACACAAATACCCAGTGCACGACAAGCGGTATAACGACAACCGCATCTCTTTATAATAGCGGAGATGTTACCTCCGTAGTAGAGGGAGGGAGCAGCGGCACAGTGGTAAATTCGGCAACTTATGGAAGCAATTTATCATGGAATGACTTTGTCAAAAATGTTTCGACAAGCTCGAGCATAAGGGGATGGTATGCCAATCTATCGGCAGGCTCTACGGATGTCGGCGCAGAAAGGGTTATTACAAAACCAACCGTAATTGGAGGAAATGTCCTTTTTACCACATTTATTCCAAAGACTGACATCTGCCAATACGGCGGGACAAGCAATCTCTACTCCCTGTATTATAAGACAGGAACGGCATATAAGGAATCAACATTGGAAACTCCTCTCACAGATGAAGAGAAGCAAGCCGCGGGGTTTACAGGCAGAGAGGTTGCAAAATCCATAAGCCTGGGTTATGGCATGGCATCCGCCCCTGCTATCCACATAGGACAGCAAGAGGGAGGAAAGGCAACCGTATTCGTTCAGGACAGCACCGGTAGAATCAATACCATCGAATACCAGTTAGAGCTTCCAAGGAGCGGAGTAATATCGTGGAAGGAGGTGTAAAAAGATGCAAGATGCAAGACTCAAGATGCAAGAGATAAGAAACAAGGGGCAAGATAAAGGCTTAATTGGATGCAGAGAGACACAGGAAAAAAAGGATTTAAGGCTTCAAAATCTGTGTGTATCCGTGTTTATCTGCGTCCCATTATATATCCTTGCATAATTAAAGCGACATAAAGTGTCATTGCGAGGAGCGTCAGCGACGAAGCAATCTCTTGATTTACCAACAGGTTTAGATTGCTTCGCTGTCGCTCGCAATGACAAACTATTGATGCGTTATCTATACAAGGCTATATAGGTTCTTATCCGGAAATTGCATATTCCGAAATCTATAAATGGGTGGATGATAAAGGGGAGGCTCACTTTAATGTAGAGATATTTTTTACGATTAAAGGGAAGGACGGTAAAGAAGAAAATATTTCTTCCCTGATTAAAGGTAAAAAAGGCGACGGGATACTGGAGCCTGCAGAAATCGCAGCTTTTACTATTCAGCCGAGCACACCTTTCTCCCTCGTAACAGGATATAAATATAATTTTAAATGGAAATTTATCTCACCGATGCAGCCAAAATGAAGAAAGACTTAATTTAACCACAAAGACACAAAGGACACAAAGAAAAGAGAAAAGAAAAAAATGAGGAAGAAGAATTTTTAACAGGGATAGACAGGATATACAGGATGAAAAAAAAACAAAAGAATCCTGTTCATCCTGTCTAAATATTTTTTTACCGGAATTTGGGTTGTTGATTCCTTGTGGAAAATGTGATACATTTTGTATTACACTTTTCAAAAAGGAAAGGAGGCTTATAATGGGTATCAGTGTTCGTCTCGGTAACGAAATAGAATCTGAGCTTGAAAAAACCGCAAAACTCTTGCAAACAACTAAGAGCCATATCATCAAGCGTTCCATCAAGGAATTTTGCTCCGGTATTCGTGAGGAAAAAGAAAAGTCCCCCTATGAGCTTATCAAAGACCTCCTTGATAAAGAGGGAAGCGGCAATGGCAATCTGTCTGTGCGATGCGAAGATATACTAAGAGAGGCATTCAGGAGGAAAGGGTGATAATAATTGACACGGGACCTATCGTTGCCCTTTTTGACAGGGACGATAAATATCACCAACGGTGTATAGAAATACTTAAAGGGATAAAGGAGCCACTCATTACAACCTGTCCGGTGATTACAGAGGCATTTTACCTCCTGAACTTTTCTCCATCTGTACAGGATGATTTCTGGGAGTTTATTCAGAGGGATGGTGTAAGGATAGAACCACTCGAAGAAAATATTCATTCGAGATGCAGGGAGTTAATGAAAAAATACCACGACCTGCCTATGGATCTGGCTGACGCCACCCTTGTGGCAATTGGTGAGGAGATGAAGCTTACAACTGTCTTCACGCTTGACCACAAAGATTTTCATCTTTATAGACCAAAACATAAAAAACGATTTACTCTGATTCCGCCCATGTTATAAAATCATGCGAGGTAAAATGAAATTAAATGTCGGGTTTGTCTTATTAATTTCTTTTTTAATATTTCTTTTCAGTGATACTGCCTACTCCGAAATCTATAAATGGGTGGATGATAAAGGGGAGGCTCACTTTACGGATAACCCTTCTGCTATTCCGCCGCAGTATCTTAATCAGATACAGCGCAAACCTGTTAAAGAGACAGCAGTTCCCCCTTCGGTAAAAGGAGCGGATAAAGATATAAAAGATAAAATCCCTGTGGAATCGCCGGTTGTAAAGGCAAAGGAGGCAGAGAAATCCACAGCCTCCGTAAAAGAAGGCATTCAGCCGGATGATGCGGGCGCAGTTACCCTCGATGGGACAATAAAGGAAGATGCAAAAGAAAAAAGGGAAAGGGTAATCTATTCTGGTATGGCAAAAAACAACAGCAATGCTGAATTAAATAATGTAGAGATATTTTTTACGATTAAAGGGAAGGACGGTAAAGAAGAAAATATTTCTTCCCTGATTAAAGGTAAAAAAGGCGACGGGATATTGGGGGAGGACGAATCCGGAAGCTTCTCGATTCAGCCGGAAACACCCTTTCCTTCGATAACAGGTTATGGATATAATTTTAAGTGGAGATTTATTACAACACAAGAAAGATGAATAAATTGACTTGCAGCATTATCCTTAGTGCCATTCTGCTGTTTATGACAGCAGAAAACTCATTCTCTCGATCGGAGCCGCCTCCTCGAATAATTGTTGCTCCAAAGCAGGTGAATCTTGGGATTATGAAAAAAAATGAAGTTAAGTTGTATAAGGTAATTGTTAGAAATGCAGGTAAAGGATACCTCTATATCGCAAATATACCCGCTCCTAATGAAAACACAGGCATTCCGCTTAACAGGAATGCCATTAAGCCCGGAAAAAAAATCGAGCTTACATTTTTTTACAGGGCGGTTGATACGGGAAAAATTAAAGACCATGTCTCTATAGAATCGAATGACCCCAAGACCCCTGTTGTTAAGATTATTTTAAAAGGTGAAGTGAGATGAGCAAAAAAATTACAGATAAAAGAGGGTTTACATTAATAGAGCTTATAGTTACCATCTCCATCTTTGCGGTAGTGATGGCGATTGCAATTCCATCTTTTCTTACATACCGTCCCACTATGAGATTAAAAGGCGCAGCGAGGGATATATCCTCGGCATTTCAATTTGCGAGGATGAAGGCTGTGTCTGAGAACAATACCTTTGCAGTAAAATTTACAGGCAACAGTTATTCGATTTACGATGATAATGATAACGATGATAAGTATGCCGATACAGTTGACCCGCTCGATATAGCAGTCAGAACATTAACGCTTCCCGATGGGATAAGCTTTGGAGTCGGGGCAAATGTAACCAAAGGAGTAAGCGGCGGCGGCGCGCCTGCTGATTTTATTACCTTTGGAGGCGACGCATGCGATTTTCAATCCCGCGGGACAGCAGATTCAGGGACCGTTTATATAACGAATACAAAAGATGAATCTTACGCAGTTACCGTATCAAGCTCGGGAAGGGTAATAATTCGTGTATGGGATGGAGATAGCTGGGAACCACCTTGACAATGCAAAGACTCGATTTAAAAGACCTCTCCCTTCGGGAGATGGAAGCTCTTATATCACCTATAGGGGAGAAGCCTTACAGGGCAAAACAGGTCCGAATGTTTTTTTTGCCCTGTTTTTTTTACCTTGTCTTTGACACAACAAAAATATATACTGATTTTGGGGTAACTAATGGATAGTCCCACAAATAGCTTTACCATAGTTTGTCATTCCCGCGAAAGC
>CAYMMR010000180.1:0-6066 GCA_964391545.1 uncultured Nitrospinota bacterium
GGTTTTAATTCTTAAATCCCTTAAAATCAGTGCGGTTTTATTTTTTAAATAACACATCCCTGATTTTATTTGACAGTAAAAATGCGTTAATTTATAATTAAAAATATGCAAGCGGGAGTAACTCAGCGGTAGAGTGTCACCTTGCCAAGGTGAAAGTCGCGGGTTCAAATCCCGTCTCCCGCTCCATAAATACCGCCCGCTCTTAACTATTCACTAACAACTCTATCTAATGGCGCCGTAGCCAAGTGGTAAGGCAGAGGTCTGCAAAACCTTTATTCCCCGGTTCGAATCCGGGCGGCGCCTCCAATTTTAACTAATAACTTATCCCAAATTATACACGAATGATTTATATAAGGACATAAGGTCTTCTTCACGCATTTTTTGGGCTTATTCCTTATAACTGATAACAAATAATTGTGGTTAGTGGTCGGTGAGTTTATAGCTCCATCTCCTTCAGCGCCTTATTCCCAAGAATCATAGGTATAAATGTTGCCGCAAGAGAGAGCAGCAGGATAAGGGCATAGCAGATATATACCTCGATGCCTCCGATATTGCCAAAGAGGAATTTTTCGTAGAAATGGACATAGACCGGCCTTGACTCCAATATTACAATCACCCCGATAAAAATAAAGCTCATTATCATATAAAGAATCCCGCCTGTGCTCATTGCAACCTCTGCGACATTTTCATATTTAAAGACAGGATATATCGTTCCCATCCCTATCCCCATGCCCACAAGCCCCGATGTTATGAGGAATATGGAGATTATAGATAATGTCATTATGTAAATATCTACATCCAGAAATATATTCGAAACCACAACCAGAATTTCGGCAAGGATAAGGAGGGGTATAAAATACATCCAGAATTTTTCCCAAAGAAATTTTTTGAAATCCACAGGCGAGGCGTAGATTGTCCAGAAATATTTTCCCTCGAGGCTTACGGCAGTGAAGACAAATCTGACTGCAATAGCCGAAAGGACGACACCTGTAAGCCCATGATTCAAGACAGAGGTGAAATTTTTAAGAAAGATGCTGTCCAGCGGGAGATTTCTTATATTGAATATATAAATAATCACCAATGCGCCGAGCATAAACAACTGCGACCACTGGGCAGTATCTCTGAAGAAGAGTTTTATGTCCTTCATAAAGAGATTCCTCTGTGACGGAAACAGCTTCATAAGCAATCTGTTAAAGATTATATAAAAGAGAGGCTCTCTCCTGCTTTTTGCAGCGGTAAATGACTCATGTGCAGACGCCCATCCTGTGTGATACACTTTCTTTGCCGATATAATCGATATGGCAAAAATGGAGAATGCCGTTATAGATAGATACAGGAGATAAACGAATGATAAGCCTATTGCCCCATTAACCCCGTTTATAAATGCCTTTGCCGCCCATGTGCTTGGGAGAAAGGAATAATCCGGAACTTTAAGCCCTTCTACGAATTGTATTATTACATCGTCCGGAACATCCTTTCCAAGAAGAATCTCGGGCTTTAAAAATCTGAAAAACATAACCAGTCCTGCGCCGAAGATAAGTCCGAGCAATGTCATTACCTGATAGGTTTTCTTTGCAGGAAAGAATCTCATCAGTAGCATTGTAATTAAAACTCCAATGCCTGCAGGTATGATAAGAAAGGGTATAATAACAGGGATAAGGAGCAGGTAATATGACAGCCCTGCATCATATACCACCCCGTAGGCTGTAAATATAGGGAAGCCGAAAATCAAAATCATCCATGAGCTGTTTATAGTAGTTTGTAAAAACTTTGAGATAAAGACTGTCGGGATTCCGAACGGCGATGCCATGAGAAGCTCTAAGTCGGAAGATAGATACATCGTAGATATGGAGGTAATCACATTTGAAAATAAAAGCATGGAGAAGAAGGTAAGAAATATTATGCCGAGCAGCTGTGTGATAAGGAGTTCGCCAATATCGAGAGGGAGCTTGTATAGGTAGCCGATTATGCGGTAGAAAAATATATAATCGCCTATTATAAATAAAAGGGCTGCCGAGAAAAGTATGGAAAACTTAAAAATCTTCTCCCTGAATCCGAATATAATGCTGTTACGGATTATAGCGCGGCGGAGTTTAAGAATTTGAAGGAGTTGGGACATTTTCTTGTAATTTTTCAGATAGGATTTCTACAATTTTTCCAATATCTATCTCGTTCTGTTGGGCAGATGACATATCGCGCAATATAACCTTGCCCTTATCCAACTCATTATCTCCAATTATAACGGTATATTTAACGCCAAATTTATTTGCCTTTCTCATCTGGCTTTTTAAGCTCCCATTTTCGTAATCCCTTTCTGCACGGATTCCGTTCTGCCTCAAGCCGTTTATCAATTCAAATACTTTTTGATTTGCCCTTTCACCAAGAGCTGCAATGAAGACTGACGGGGACGAGGGATAAATGTTGACGGCTGAAGGCAGAATAAGCGGCGCCGTTCTATCCACTCCGATGGCAAATCCAAAGGCAGGGGTAGCAGTCCCTCCAAATTCCTCTACCAATCCATCGTATCTGCCGCCTCCTGCAATTGCATTCTGAGACCCCAATCCTTTCGATATAATCTCGAATGCGGTTTTTGTATAGTAATCTAGTCCTCTTACCAATTTTGGATTTTTGGCATAAGTAATATTCAATTTATCGAGATAATTTAGCGTAGAATTAAAATGCCTCTTACAGTTTTCGCATAAGCATCCTTCCATAACAGGAGCTTCTTTCGTAGCCTCATGGCAGTTAGGGCTTTTGCAGTCGAATATCCTCAATGGATTTCTCTCGTATCTCCTCTGGCAATCTTCACAGAGGAGGCTTTTCTTGCTTCTTAAAAATTCTATAAGGGCCTCTCTGAATTTTGGCCTGCATTCATTGCATCCGAGAGTGTTTATTTGAAGCTCGAGGTCTTTTAGCCCAAGTCTTTTAAAATATTCCATGAGCATACCGATAACATCTGCATCTATCTCAGGATTCTCTGTCCCAAAGGCCTCTGCCCCAATCTGGTAAAACTGTCTGTATCTGCCTGCCTGGGGTCTTTCGCACCTGAACATGGGCCCCATGTAATAGAGCTTAACTACAGATGGTGGATTGTATAAGTTATGCTCCACATAAGCCCTTACAACGGATGCAGTGCCTTCGGGTCTCAATGTCAGGCTGTCTCCGCTCCTGTCAGAAAAAGTATACATCTCTTTTTCTACAATATCCGTGGTTTCCCCGATGCTTCTTGTAAAGACTGCGGTCTTCTCGAAGATAGGTATCCTTATCTCCGAAAAACCGTAAAGCTCGAATACCTCTCCCGCCGTCCTCTCCATAAACTGCCATTTTTCGATCTCGCCCGGCAGTATGTCCTTTACGCCTTTTATAGCATGATATTTGGCTGTCATAAGATAATTTTATATTATCTCTAATTGTCTTGATTTTTCAACTTTTAATTTATAAAATCGCAAAATATGAAACCGTGGTATCAGATGACGGAAGACGAGATTTATAAAGAGATCAAGAGCGGGAGGAGAGGGCTTTCTGCAGATGAAGCCCTTAAGAGATTATCTCAATACGGGCAAAACAGGCTCGAGGAGCGAAAGGGTAAAAATCCTCTTATAATCTTTTTTGAGCAATTTAAGAGCCTTCTTATTTTAATGCTGATAATAGCAGCGGTAATCTCTGCCTTTACAGGCGAATTGGTAGATACGATAGTAATACTCGGGATTGTTGTTTTAAATGCAATAATCGGATTTTTTCAGGAATACAGGGCTGAGAAGTCCCTTGCCGCCCTAAAAAAGCTCGAAATACCCAATGCAACGACATTAAGGGACGGCAAGTACCATCAGATGCCTGCCACCGATATTGTTCCCGGGGATATAATCATTCTTGCCGCCGGGGAGCGTGTGCCTGCAGATGTAAGGCTTATAGAAAGCCCGAGTTTAATGATAGACGAATCGCCCCTTACGGGAGAATCCTCCCCTGTAGAAAAATTCAATGCCCCCCTTAAGGAAGAAACCGCCCTTGCGGATCGTAGAAATATGGCATTCAAGGGAACTGTTATTACTTATGGCAGGGGTGTGGGGATTGTAACTGCTACAGGAATGTCAACTGAGCTTGGCAGGATTGCAAATCTCATACAGGAGGCGGAAAAGATGAAAACCCCGCTTCAAATAAGACTCGATGTTATGGGAAAGAGGATGTCTGCGGCTGCCATATTCATCTGTCTGATAATCTTTATTGCGGGCATATCGAGGGGAGAGCCTTTGCAGCTTATGTTTTTGACGGCTATAAGCCTTGCTGTAGCCGCAATACCGGAGAGTCTTCCTGCAGTCATTACTATCGTCCTTGCCCTCGGAGCCTACAGGATGGCAAAGGTGAATGCCCTTATACGCAAACTCCCTGCCGTAGAGACCCTCGGCTGTGTAACGGTTATATGCTCCGATAAAACAGGGACGCTTACCACAAACAAAATGACTGTTGAGGAGTTCTACGCTGATGGGAGATTAATAAAAAGCTCAGGGTTTTCGCTCAACACTCAACACTCAACACTCGACACTCTTTTTAAGGCGATGGTTTTATGCAATGACGCCTCCATAGACGGCGATAAGGAGATTGGAGACCCCACCGAGATTGCCCTGCTTAAAGCTGCGGCGGAAGTAGATAAACACGAGATGGAAAAGAAATATCCGCGGATAAATGAAATTCCATTTGACTCATTTAGAAAGATGATGACAACGATTCATTCGTCTCCCATTAATACCGGGAATCATACGGCGTTTGTAAAAGGTTCTGTAGACAGTGTGCTGAATATATGCTCGATAACGGATGCTCTAAAAGAAAAGGTTTTATCGGAAAATGAAAGGATGGCTGCCAACGGCATAAGGGTTCTTGCTTTTGCTTACAGGGAGATTGAAAAGGAAATCTCCCTTAAATATGTCGAGAAGGGATTGACCTTCCTCGGTCTTGTCGGGATGATAGACCCTCCGAGAGATGAGGCTTATGGCGCCGTAGAGACATGCCTGAAGGCAGGCATAATTCCGATTATGATTACAGGGGACCATTCCGGCACAGCGCGGGCTATTGCAAAAAGACTTGGAATTGCCGATGAAAACGGGCAAATTATTACAGGAAAAGATATGGAGCTTCTTGAACCGGCTCATTTGAGCAATCTCCTGTCCTCCGTAAGGGTATTTGCAAGGGTATCCCCTGAAGACAAAATCCGTATTGTCAGCGTCCTGAAAGAAAAAGGGCATATTGTGGCAATGACAGGCGACGGCGTAAACGACGCCCCTGCCTTGAAAAAGGCGGATATAGGCGTTGCAATGGGGATAACAGGGACGGATGTGAGCAAAGAGGCATCCGATATTATATTGAGAGACGATAATTTTGCCACTATCGTAAAGGCGGTTTATGAAGGCAGGGTTATATACGACAACATAAGGAAATTTATACGCTATATGCTTTCGACGAATTCGGGCGAGATACTTACTATGTTTTTTGCCCTTATGATAGGGATGCCTTTGCCTGTCTTGCCGATTCAGATATTGTGGATAAATTTAGTTACGGATTCATTCCCGGCGCTTGCGCTTGGAGTAGAGCCTGCCGAAAAGAATGTAATGAATCGTCCGCCGAGAGCCCCGGATGAAAGCGTATTTGCAAGAGGGATGTGGCAGCATATTATATGGGTAGGCTTATTGATGTCCTTCGGCACACTCGGCGTAATGGCGTGGGGACTTAAATATGACGACCTCGACCATGCGAGGAGCATGGTATTCTTTACGCTTGCAGGTTTTCAGATGTTTCATGTAATGGCTATCCGCTCCGAAAGAGAATCGCTGTTTACACTCGGACTCCTTTCAAACAAACCGCTCCTTGGCGCAGTATTGCTCACTTTTCTGCTGCAGATTATGATAACCTACACCCCTGTTTTGCAGGAGATATTCAAGACAGTCTCATTAAGCCTCTTTGAAATATTCCTTTGTCTATCGGTATCGTTCAGCGTATTTATAGCCGTGGAAATCGAAAAGGCATACTTTCGCAGCCGCTATCATTGCATGCCAGAAAAGCATGCCAGAAAAAGCT
>CAYMMR010000181.1:0-6042 GCA_964391545.1 uncultured Nitrospinota bacterium
TTAGTTCACACTGAAAAATGACCTTTTTTTCACTTCCGTTATTTTTCCTTTTGCTCTATTTTACCCCCCCTTCCTCCCCCCTTTAAAAAAGGGGGGATTGAGGGGGTTGGAACAAAAGAAAAAATAAAAAGTCGTTTTTTTATTTCTGTGGTGTAGTGCCCTTTATCTGCTGAAAGAGATTCCAGCTTTTGAGTAATGATACCGCCCTTTCAAGCTGAGGGTCGTCTACTTCGTCTTTCCCCTTTATCACAACAGGCTGCTCTTTCTTTTCATAAGCAGGCGCTTCTTCGCCTTTAAGGTGATTTTTGAGGTCTTTTTCCCTGATAATATGGTCGGAGGGGGGAACGGCTTCTGCCTTAGCTGTCAATACAGGCTCATCAACGATTATATCCGGCGTAATGCCCTTACCCTGAATTACCCTTCCCTTAGGTGTATAGTATTTTGCAGTAGTGAGCCTAAGGGCGGAGCCGTCGCTCAAGGGTATTATTGTCTGGACAGATCCCTTTCCAAAGGTCTGTGTCCCGAGTATAACCGCCCTTTTTAAATCCTGAAGCGCGCCTGCCACTATCTCCGATGCGCTGGCGCTTCCGGCATTGACTATGACAATCATGGGGAAGTCGAGGTAGGAATTCCTGCCTGTGGAAGAAAATTTCATATTCTGCTCTTCTGTCTTGCCCTTTGTATATACGATTAACTGTCCCTTTTCTATAAATCTATCGGAGACATCTACTGCCTGATTGAGAAGCCCTCCCGGGTCATTCCTTAAATCCAGAACCAATCCGGTTATCTTGTTTTTTGTAATCGTCTTTAATGCGTTATCCAGCTCATCGGTGGTGCTTTTCTGGAAACTCTTTATCTTTATATACCCGATCGTCTCGTCCAAGGTTTGATATTTTACGCTCTTTACCTTTATAACCGCCCTGGTAATGAGATAATCCTTAGGCTCTTTAAGACCCTCACGAACAATCGTAAGCGTTACATTCGTCCCCTCCTTGCCCCGCATCCTTTTTACCGCTTCCATTACAGTCATATCTCTGGTGGGTTCCTCGTCTATCTTGAAAATCATGTCTCCTGCTTTCAGCCCCGCTCTATCCGCAGGCGTATCCTCTATGGGCGCAACGATAGTAAGGATTTCATTCTTAATGGTTATCTCTATGCCAAGACCGCCGAACTCGCCCTCGGTCTCCACCTGTATCTCCTTGTATATATCGGGCGTCATATAGGAACTGTGAGGGTCGAGCGATTTAAGCAGTCCCCTTATTGCGCCGTTAATGAGGTCTTCGGATTTGACATCCTCGACATAATTCGATTCTACGAGAGAGAGGACCTCTGCAAAAACCTTAAGGTTATCGTAAGTCCTGCCTACGGCAAGGACATTCTTAACATTGCTGCTGCCAAGAAAAATCCCGGTTGAGATGATTAATATGACGAGAGTTGCGGCAAACTTGCTGTTTATTCGTTTTAACATTTTTCCTCCCTTTATAAAGATAGGGTCAAGGGTCAAGCAGCAAGGGTCAAATTTTTCTTGACCCCTGCCCCTTGTCTCTTGCCCCTATTTATGTGCTGTTTTATGCGGGGCGAGCCATGCTATCGGGTCTTCCGGCTTGCCCCTCTGCCTTATTTCAAAATAGAGTGTATACCCGTTTATCGAATCGGTGTCTCCCACCTTGCCTATTATATCACCGGATCGCATTCTTTCGCCAACTGCCGTTCCGATTTCGTCCAGATGACCATACAATGAATAATAACCATCGCCGTGGTCAATTATTATAAGTTTACCATATCCTTTGAACCAATCGGCAAAAATTATATCGCCGCTGTGAATTGCCCGGACATCCGAGCCGGGCGAAGACCCTATCTCTATTCCGTTGTTAAAGAGATAGGTATTGAATTTAGGCTCCTTTACCTTTCCAAAGTTAGATACGATATTGCCGCCGATTGGCCGCGGAAGAGAGCCTTTCAGCAAGGCAAAATCACCCGGTTTCCTGGAAGGCTGCTTAAGCTCTGCTTCTTTCCTCTTTTTTTCGAGGGTTTCTATGAGCGACAGCAGTTGGTGCGACGAGTCCTCGAGTTCCTCCTGTATCTGTTCATATACAGCCCTCTTTCCCTTTATTTCTCCGACCAGTTTTTCCTTTTCCTTTTTTTCTTCAAGCATCTGTTTTTTCTTTTTATCCGCAGCATCTTTCAGGGAGAGGATTTCTTCGCCGGATTTTATTAATGACAGCTTATATCCTTCTATCTCTTTTTGTTTTTGGTAAAAATCTTCTATCATCTTCGAATCGTATTCTGCTATCTTCTCCATATACCGCATTCTTTGAAAGAAATCCGTAAGGTCCGCAGCGGATAAGGCAACCTTTATGTAAGACAGGCTTCCCTCCTTATATAAAATTCTCAATCTTTCGGAGAGGAATTTTTTCTGCCTGTTTATCATGGACTCTATTTCCTTCAGCCTGTTCTCCGTCTCCATTTTTTTTTGCCGAACCTCCGACAGCTTCAGATCATAAACCCTGATCTCCTTTTCAATGATTTTAAGGCTGCGATTTGCCATATTTAATGCCGAAAGCATCGAGTTTTCTTTCTTTTTTACAGCCGATACCATAAGCCTTTGTTTATCAATCTGCTTTTCCATCTCTTTAAGCTGCCGTCTCTCATTATCTATCTGCTTGTTTAACTCGTCAACGGTCCCCGCAGATGCAGGGATAGTGAAGAGTGAAAAGTTGAGAGTGAAGAATGAAAAAAGCAGAATCCGGAATTTACTCTTAACTCTTAACTCATAACTAATAACTCTCCTCATGTCCTTACCTTCAATATCCTTCCGAGAGAAACCACGCTGCCTATGAACCCCATGGCTGTGCCCGATATAAGCATACCCGCCATAATCTTCGGCTGAATAAAAGATAAATCGGAAAGCCCGAATATTATAATTAAAGAAGGGTTGATTCTGCTCATGAACATCTCGTAAACGACGGTTAGCAATAGAAGAGATATGGCAGAGCCAAGAATCCCCTGAATCATTCCCTCTATGATAAAGGGTCCTTTGATAAAGCGGTTTGTCGCTCCTACCAGTTTCATTATCTCTATCTCATCCAACCTGGAATATATGGAAAGTTTGATAGTATTTGAGATGATAAAGAGCATGCCTACCATCAGAACGCCTCCTACTGCCGTCATGCCAAGTTTAAAAAATACCATAAGGGTCTCGAACCTGTCAATCCACTCCCTGCCGTATTCGATATCTTCGACGCATTCTATCTTTTCCAATCTCCTTGCTATTTTTTCTATGCTGTCAAGACTTCTGAAAGTCCCTTTTACATCTATTATAAAAGATGCGGGGAGGGGATTCCCGCCAAGCCCGTCGAGGATATTTTTTTTGTCCCGCAGCTTCTTTTTGAAATCGGATAATGCCGCCTCTTTTGCTATATAAGAGAATTTTTCTATCTCATTATAAGAGGCAATGGTTTTTTTTAAGGATTCTGCCTCAGCCTGTGTTGCCGAATCTTTAAGATATACTGCCATCTTTATCTTCCCTCCCAATCCGATTGCAGCCTTTTGCAGATTTATATAAGTCAGCAGGAATATGCCGAAGATGGTCATGGAGACTGCTATCGTTCCTATGGTAATAGCAGATAGTCCCTTATTCATGCGTATATTGGTCATTGCCTCCTGAAAGGCATAGATAGCAGAATGTAAGATGTTCATAATGAGTTAAGAGTTAAAAGTTAAGAGTTAAGAGTTAATGGAATATATTTAATTCTTAATTCTTCATTCTTAACTCTTCACTCTTAACTATCTTTTCTACAAACCCTCTCCACAATTTCCCCAAGTTCTTTGACGCTGTAAGGTTTTGCAATAACTCCGTTGAATCCGTATTCTTTGAATTCGGACATTGCTGCATCGTCCGAATAACCGCTCGATACAATAGCTTTAACCGAAGGGTCTATCTCCCTAAGTTTTTTAATCGTCTCCTTGCCGCCCATGCCGCCGGGTATTGTCAAATCCATAATTACGATACAATAGGGTTGTTTTGTCTTCATTGCTTTCTTGTATAACTCGATTGCCTCGATGCCGTCTTTAGCAAAATCCGCCTCATATCCTATACGCTTGAGCATCTTGCACGCTACATCTCTAATAATTTCCTCGTCGTCCATTACGAGAACCCTTCCACTTGCATTTCCTCTCCCCTTGCCCTTCTCTCCCTCTCCCTCTGGGAGAGGGCTGGGGTGAGGGTGGGTGAGGGGTTGTGAGGTAATGGCGGGGAGGTATATATAAATCGTTGTCCCAATCCCCGCTTTAGATTCGGCGGTAATATATCCATTATGTTTTTTTACTATCGAATAAGCCGTCGAAAGACCGATGCCGCTCTTTTTTTCCTTTGTAGTAAAAAATGGGTCGAATATCCTGTCGAGATATTTTTCCGGTATGCCGGTGCCGGTGTCTTCGATGGATATTTTTACATATTTTCCGTCTTTTAGAGGCAGGCCATATTTTGCATCTGCCTCGATGTTTTCTGCATATATCTTAACCATGCCGCCTTCCGGCATTGCCTCCTTTGCATTTATAAGTATATTGGCGATTGCATGTTTCATCTGCCCCTCGTCTATTTCAACCGGATAGAGATTATCGGAAAGGGAGCAATCGCACAATATATTCGAGCTTTTAAGAAATAAACAGGCGGATTCTTTAATAAATTCCGATATGGAGTATTTCTTCTTTATCGGGGCGCCTCCCCTGGAAAATGTCAGCAATTGCTGGGCTATATCCTTAGCCCTAAGAGATGCCTTTTCCGCCTCCGAGAGATTTTTGAATATTTCATCCTCCTCTTTTGCAAACATCTTTGCGAGAGAGATGTTGCCTAAAACGCCGGTTAATAGATTGTTAAACTCATGTGCGATACCCCCTGCAAGCGCGCCTATCGCCTCGAGCTTGCTTATCTTTTTAAGCTCCTCTTCCATTTTTCGATTAAGCTCTTCTTTCTTATGCAGTTCGAGGGCGTATCGGATGGATGAGCATAACGAGTCGGAAGACATTTTCCCTTTTACTATATAATCCGTTGCACCCGACTTCATTGCATCTACGGCAATATCTTCCTCTCCCTGTCCCGTTAAAAATATAACAGGAGTCATAATGCCCTTTGTCCTGACCGTGCGCAGTAAATCGAGACCATGTATCTCGTTTAAGCGATAATCGAATATACAAAGGTCGTAACTGTCCTTATCAACGATGGATACCGCCTCTTTGAAATTATGAGCCTCATAAAAGCTCAAAGAAGCGCCCTTCATTCCCTCTGAGATAAGCTCCTTTGTGAGGACAATATCGTCCTCGTCATCGTCAACTATAAGTATCTTTAGCTCCTGCATATCTATAAAAATTAAGAGTTAAGAGTTAAGAATTAAGAATTAAATGTATTCCATTAACTTTTAACTCTTCACTCTTCACTTTTTTACTCCGTTACCGGCAGTTCGACTATCTCGAACCAGTATTTGCCGAGTATCCTTATCGTCTCGACGAACTGGTTGAAGTTTACCGGTTTTCTGATAAAGGAGTTTGCCCCTATGTCGTAGGAGCGCAGTATATCCTCCTCTGCCTTAGATGTCGTAAGGACTACGATGGGAATATGTCTTAAACCGTTATTTGCCTTTATCTCTTCCAATGCTTCCCTGCCGTCCTTTTTAGGCATGTTCAAATCCAGGAGTATCAATCCGGGAGTAGGCGACTTGCCTGTCTCCTCGAACTGTCCCCTGCGCATAAGATAATCCATTAATTCCTCTCCGTCTTTAACCCAGTGCAGGTCGTTGATTACCCGGGATTCCACAAGGGCATCCCTTATCAATATGTAATCGTCCTCGTCGTCCTCTGCAAGCAAAATCACAATCGGTTTGCCTTTTTCTCTCATTTTTCTCACCCCCCCCCTTAAAAGTTAAAAGTTAAGAGTTAAGAATTAAGGATTAAATGAATTCCATTAATTCTTTACTCTTAGCTATTCATTCTCAAGTCTTTTGATGTATAGGAAATTATAAAATTTTTTTGATACTGATGGACACT
>CAYMMR010000182.1:0-5964 GCA_964391545.1 uncultured Nitrospinota bacterium
CTCAAGAAGAAATAACAATACCAGTTAAAGTGCATATAATCAAAAGCAATCCATTATACACATCTGCAAGAACTGAAAACAATGTAAGAAATCTATTTTCAAAAATAAATCTTCTATGGGCTCAAGCCAATATAAAATTTGAAATAACTGGCATTGCATCAACAAATGTCGATAGTTCTATTTTGGATTTAGCCATATCAGGCTATCCAGCCGGATTAGCAAAAGTAGATAACTATGATAAAAATGTTATAAATGCATTCATTAATTTATTGTAATTTTTTAATTAAAATATTCAATTCATTCAGAGCGGATTTTTTATCGCCAATCTCGTGATAGGTATATCCTATCTTGAGCAAGGCGTCGGGCGTCTTGTTTCCTTTCGGATATTTATCCGCCACCTTCCTGAACTCAAGTATTGCGGCGTTATAGTCTTTTTTTGCATAGTAGCACTCGCCTATCCAGTATTGGGAATTGTCGGCAAGATCATTTTTGGGGTGTTTATCCAAAAATATCATAAATGCAGATATGGCTTTATCATATTCGCCGAATATAAAATGGTCATAGGCCCTCTTATAAAGCTCTTCGGGGGCAAGAGATGCCAGCTTTTTTATCTTGCCCTCTTTCTTTTCTTCCGGCGGTATTTCAGGAATTACGGCGCTCTCTTTGGTGAGGGGAGGTATCTCTTTTGCTTCGGGCTGAGGCGGCAGCGGCGCTTCTGCAGGTTCTGCAGGCAGTTCTATCTCCGGACCCTCTTCTATCTTTGCAGATAAATTAAAAACCTGATTTTCCAAATCCTTTGATTTGTCTTCGATACTTTGCAGCCTGTTTTCGAGTCCGGATATTTTTATTTCAGCCTCTGTTGCGGTTTTCTGAATATCGGTAACCTGACTCTTAATCTGGGCAACATCCTGCTTTAATATATCGAGGGTTTTATCGGAGGCGCACCCTATGGTCAAAACAGCAAAAAATAAAACCGAAAACCCGAAAAGCCTTTTTATCATTCCTTATCCCTCCATTATATAAAATTAAAGACCCAATTTAACGCAAAGACGCAAATTTATAAAAAAGGTAACTATTCAGCAAATAAATTTCCATTAAATTCCCCCTTATAAAAGGGGGACAAAGGGGGTTGTAATACACTGCATTAAAGTTTAAACAACCCCCCAACCCCCTTTATTAAGGGGGAATATTGTAATTTGCTGAATAGTTACAAAAAAAGATGCCCCTCTATTATATCGAAATTATAGGTAAGTAGCCTGTAACTGTCAAGAAAATTAAGCACGAAATGTCTTGAAATATTGGGTCGGATGGGAAATAATAATATTAGAAACATAACAAAGCAGACACCTGCGGTTATATAATCGAATGAGAAAAAAAGACAGCAAAAAAGAGATAAATGTTAAGAACGCCTCTCATATACCCGAGCTATTCGGGATAAATGACGAACACTTGCGGTTCATCGAGGGTAAGTTCAGGGTAAAAATAAATACACGGGGAAATCATATAAGCATTTCCGGGGATGACGACCATGTATACAGGGTAGAGAGGCTTTTAAGCCAGCTTGAAGCTCTTATAGCCGAGGGGTTTTTGCTCAAAAGCGGAGACCTCCGTTTTGTAATAAGACTCTTCCTCGATGATAAAGACGCCGATTTAAGGGATATATTCTCCGAGAAGATACAGGTCTATACGGAAAGGAAGTTTGTCACTCCAAAGAGCATCGGCCAGAAGGAGTATATTTATGCGATAGAAAAGTATGATTTGGTTTTTGGCATCGGCCCTGCCGGCACAGGCAAGACCTATCTTGCAATGGCAATGGCTGTATCGGGTCTAATGAAAAAGAGGGTCAGCCGCATCATCCTTACAAGGCCTGCCGTAGAGGCAGGGGAAAAATTAGGTTTTTTACCGGGCGACCTATATGAAAAGATAAACCCCTATTTGAGACCTCTTTACGATGCGCTTTATGATATGATGGATTTTGAGAAGGCTCAGAAATTAGTCGAGAGAGGGCTTATAGAGATAGCGCCGCTGGCTTATATGAGGGGCAGGACGCTCAACGATTCTTTTATAATACTCGACGAGGCGCAGAATGCCACCTCAGAGCAGATGAAGATGTTTCTCACCAGGCTGGGGTTCAATTCAAGGGCTGTAATTACCGGCGATGTAACGCAGGTGGATTTGCCCCATGGAAAAGGCTCGGGGCTTATCGAGGTGCAGGATATACTCGATGAAGTCGAGGGGATAAGGTTCGTATATTTTTCCGAGAGGGATGTAATAAGGCACGACCTCGTTCAGGCGATAATAAAGGCTTACGAGAAGCGTAAAAAAAACAGTGAATAGTGATTAGTGAATGGTGAACAGCAAATGAAAAAATTCGGGAAAATAATCAATATAAAGAGCTTTAAAAAGGGGGAGGCGATAGAAAAACCTCTATCGAGCCCCTCTCCCGAAAAGAGGGCGATTGTATTTCCCTGGATAGTCGCAATTATTGCAACTGCTGCCATTACTTTCATTTTAGCCCCTGTTTTTAAGCCCCATTATGCAAGCCTAGATACTGGAGATATAGCATCTAAAAACATAAGGGCAGCCGAGGATATTCTTGTAGAAGATAAGGCATCAACATTGAAAAACAAAAAAAGGGCGGAGGAAACCTCTCCCGATGTATATGATTTCGATACAAAACTTAACAGGGATATTACCAAAAGGGTCTCCACAGCCTTTGACCTTATGACAAAATTCTATAAGGAAAGGGTTCCGGACCTCTATGCCTTTATCGAGCAGGAAGAGGAGAGGACTGAAATAGATGCGGATACGACACGAATAAAAAAGGAGATGAATTTAAAGCTGAATAAATTCGAGACCTCCGATGAGTTTAAGGCAAAGGAGATGGAGTTTCAGGCAATACTAAAGATAGACTTTTCCGATAAGACCTTTAAGACATTGAGGTGGCACCACTATAAAAAGGAAATAAGGGATAATATTAATGACTTTGTATCGCAGGCTATGGGAATAGGCGTGGTCGGAAGCATGGAATTCGTAAATATGGATAAGGGGATACTCCTTCGAGAGATAGGCGCGGATACGGAAAGGGTGCTCCCCGATGCAAGCTCTATTATCGATATAAGACAGGCTAACGGATTGATGAAGAGGCTTGTCGAGGAAGGCATACAGCCTGAACATAAATCGCTGCAAACTGCTTTGATTAATATTTGCCAGAAATTAATTCAGCCTAACCTTACTTTTAATAAAAAGGAGACCGAGAAGAGAAGGGTGGAAGCAGTCGAAAATGAGAAGCCTGTATTTTATCAGATTAAAAAGGGCGAGATGATAATAAGGGAGGGTGAAAGGGTTGTGGAGGAGCATATTATTAAGCTGAGGGCGCTTGAGTCTAAACAATTTGGTATGAGCTCTGCGGCTACAATAGCAGGGCATGCAATATTCGTAATGCTTTTTTTATATCTCTTCTGGACATATCTCGATAGATTCAAGCCGGAGCTGGCGCTCGATAAACAGAGCCTTCTCCTTCTTGGGCTTATACTCGTATTTAATCTGTCTTCTGCAAAGCTTTTTATAATGATATTTAAGGATATTGGATACGGAGGGACGATAGAGATTTCATCCTATATGTATGCAGTCCCTTACGCTGTCGGTCCAATGCTCGTGGCTATACTATTTGAAGTGGATATAGCATTGATATTCTCGCTACTAAATGCCTTTATTGTGGGATTTCTGATAAAGGATGGATTCTCCTATTCTCTGCTTTCGCTTGCAGGCGGATTAATCGCTACTTATAAATCCAATCAATACAAAAAGAGGTCGGCGATACTCAAGACGGGTTTTTTAGTCAGCATTGCAAATGCCGTAACGATTATTCCTATCGATTTGATAAATAACACCCTTGTCGCAGGCGCAGGATTTTACGATATAGCCTTTGGCATAATGGGCGGAATTATCGTGGCTATAATTGTTTCCGCTATGCTTCCTTTAATAGAATCCGTATTTCATCTCACCTCCGATATAAAGCTCCTCGAATTATCCGATTTGAATCACCCTCTCCTATCCGAGCTCGTAGTGCAGGCTCCCGGGACATATCACCACAGCATAATCGTGGGAAATCTTGCAGAGGACGCAGCAGAGGCAATAGGCGCTAATCCCCTCTTTGCAAGGGTCGCCTCTTATTTTCACGATGTGGGTAAGATGAAAAAGCCCGAATATTTTGTAGAGAACCAGCACGGAAATATTAACAGGCATGACGGGCTTGCGCCGAGCATGAGCAGTCTGATACTTATATCTCATATAAAAGACGGCGTTGAGCTTGCAAAATCGCACAGGCTGATGCCTAAGATAATAGATATAATAAAAGAGCATCAAGGCACAGGACTGATTACATATTTTTATAATAAGGCAAAGGAGATGGAAGACCCTTCTATCCACGAGGTAAAGGAGGAGGACTTCAGATACCCGGGTCCTAAGCCGAAAACGAAAGAATCTGCCATAGTTATGTTGGCGGATTCCGTAGAGGCCACATCGAGGACACTCGATGAGCCCACGCCGTCGAGGCTCAGAAGCCTTGTTCAGAAGGTAATAGACGATAAATTCATAGATGGACAGTTAGACCACAGCAATCTTACATTGAATGACCTTCATAAGATAACGAACAGCTTTGTCCGGATTCTTACCGGTATATTTCACTACAGGGTAGAATATCCGGAGATAGAAAAAGAAAAGGAAGAGAGGTCGGGTTTACATGGAAGTAATGATTCAAAATCGCAGCCGTCTGAAGATAGATTTAAAGAAGATAAGAAGGCAGGTCAGCCTGATATTAAAAAAACTGGATTGCATGGATAGCGAACTCAGCATACTCTTTAGCGATGACGGCGAGATAAGGGTTTTAAATAAACAATACAGGGGAAAAGATAAACCCACCGATGTCCTGTCATTTCCTCAAGGAGGGGCAAGGGTCAAGGGTCAAGGGGCAAGGAAACAACCCCCTCAGTCCCCCTTAACAAAGGGGGATTTAAGGGGGTTGTCCCCTTGCCCCTATCTTTTGGGCGATGTTGTTATCTCCCTCGAAACTGCCAAAAGACAGGCTAAAGAGAGGGGGCATTCTTTTCAAAAGGAGGTAACTCTCCTTCTCATCCACGGCATACTCCATTTAATAGGATACGACCATGAAAAATCCAAGAAGAAGGCTGTGGAGATGAGGAGAATGGAGAAGGAGATTATGGAGTCAGAGTATCAAAGAGTCAAAGTGTCAAAGCTGTAAACTTTGATACTCTGATACTTTGACACTTTGATACTGGGTTTATTATGAAAACACTCTGGGCGCCGTGGAGGATGAGTTACCTCGATTCTCCGCCTAAAAATAACTGCATATTTTGCGACAAGCCTAAAGCATCTGCGGATAAAGAAAACTTTATCCTTTACAGAGGGAAGCTATCCTTTGTAATGATGAATTTATACCCTTACAACAACGGTCATTTAATGGTCTCTCCTTATAAGCATATCCCATCTATATCAAAAATGGAAAAAGAAGACCTCTTTTACCTGAACCTGTTGACACAGGCATCCATTCAAGTTCTTGAAAAGGCATTTAAGCCCGAGGGATTTAATATAGGCGCAAATATCGGAAAAGCAGCAGGGGCAGGGTTTGCAGAGCATGTCCATATCCATATAGTTCCCCGGTGGAGCGGCGACACCAACTTTATGCCTGTCCTTTCGGAAACAAAGGTCATGCCCGAGCATCTGGATTCCGTTTATGAAAGACTGCTGACTTTATTTAAAGAGATACATCCGTAAAAATAGGAGCAGAAACGATTCCCCATCCGTAGATTATTATGGCGCTCGTGTGACCTAAATCACATCGAAAAATCGCAAAATTTGTTCTAGCCCAGGCACATCGTGACCCCCTAAAAGACAAGGTATTTGTATATGGGATACGGATGCAGATGGTAAGGTATGCCTTAG
>CAYMMR010000183.1:0-5859 GCA_964391545.1 uncultured Nitrospinota bacterium
AGATCATGCCTAGTCTCGTGGGCTCGGAGATGTGTATAAGAGACAGGGGTAAGAGCAAGTTAATTTATATAGACTTGGGAAACGGTAAAAATCGTTTAGGAGGCTCTGCCCTTGCACAATGTTATAAACAGATTGGCGATGAATCTCCCGATGTGGACGACCCCAAATTACTCAAAAATACATTTAATATCGTTCAACATCTGATATACAAAGAATTGATACTATCGGGACATGACAGGAGCGACGGCGGACTTATCGTTACCATTCTCGAAATGGCATTTGCGGGGAATTGCGGAATAGAGATAAACTTAAAGGGGCAAGGGGCAAGGGGCAAGGGGCAAGAGACAAATGAGTCAATATTGCTCTTGTTTTCTGAAGAGTTGGGATTGGTTATTGAATATTTGCCTGAAAATGAAAATGAGATAATTTCAGAACTTAAAAAATACAATATCCCATATCATATTATCGGAAAGACCCTCATAGAAAAGAGGATTGCAATAAATCTCCGAACTCCGAACTCCGAACTCCGAACTCTACTGGATGAAGATATGAGAGTTTTGAGAGAAATATGGGAGGAGACGAGTTACCAATTAAATATGCTTCAGACAAATCCGGAATGTGTCATAGAGGAGAAAAAAATCATCTACGACAGAAAAGCCCCTTCATATAAAGTTACCTTTACCCCGGATGTAATGATAAGAAGACAGACGAAACCGCCTGTAGCAATAATCCGTGAAGAAGGGAGCAACGGCGACAGGGAGATGGCTTCGGCATTTTATATGGGGGGATTCGAGCCGTGGGATGTAACAATGACGGATTTATTGAATGACAGGATAACCCTATCTCGATTTAAAGGAATTGCCTTTGTAGGAGGCTTCAGTTATGCAGATGTCCTCGACTCGGCAAAAGGATGGGCAGGGGTAATAAGATTCAATAAAAAACTATATGAACAATTCCAGAAATTTTATAATAGTCCCGATACATTCAGTCTCGGCGTATGCAACGGCTGCCAATTAATGGCTCTGCTCGGATGGGTTCCGTGGCAGGGCATATCGGATAAATTTCAACCGAGATTTATTCATAACAAATCAGGCAGACTGGAATCCCGGTTTGCCACAGTGAAGATTCTCGAAAGCCCTGCTGTAATGCTGAAAGACATGGAGGGCTCTGTTTTGGGAGTATGGGTAAATCATGGAGAAGGTTTTGCTAATTTCCCCGATGAAAAAATGCGAAAAGAGGTAATCGAGAAAAAACTATCTCCTGTCAGATATGCAGATGACAGCGGCGAGATTACGGAAAAATACCCCTTTAATCCAAACGGCTCTCCTCTCGGCATTGCCTCGTTATGCACACCAGATGGCAGACACCTATCCATGATGCCTCACCCTGAAAGGACATTCCTAAAATGGCAATGGGCATGGATGCCGGAGGATATGAGAAAGAAACTCAAAGCTTCACCGTGGATTAAGATGTTTCAGAATGCAAGAGAGTGGTGCGAGGGGAAATAAAACCTTGTTGTGTTTTAGAGAATTAGCAACTTATGAATAAATTTTTACGCAAAATGGCAAGAAAATTTAAAAGATTAAACCACCGAGGACACTGAAAGAAAAATTAGACACAGATTCACACGGATTAATTATGATGGACACAGTGAAAATCATATAAAAATCAGTGTCCATCAGTGTCAAAAAGTATTTTTTCAGTGTCTTCAGTATTTTCAGTGGTTAATATTTGGTTTTCTTTTCCGATTTATTCGGGTTAGGAGAATATTTATATGAATAATAAAACTCAGGAATGGCTCGAACCGTTCGAGCGCAAGTTTGTTTCAGAGGATTTTAAAATCACCGATGCAGCTTCCATAAAGCCTTGGGTGGATAAGCTCCTCGGCCGCACAATCTCATCCGCGGATGACCTCGTCAAATGGCTCGAAGATTATTCCGAACTGGAGGGAATCATAGGAGAAGATTCCAACACCCGCTATGTAGAGATGACATGCAACACAAAGGACAAAGAAAAGGAGGAGCGATACCTTTATTTTGTCCGTGAGATACAGCCCAAGCTCATAGAATGGGGCGATGCCATGAATAGGAAATATTACGAATCTCTTTACAGAAAAAAACTTGATATGGCCGTATACGGAAGGCTTGACCGTATATTGAGCGTTGCCATCGAGCTTTACACTGAAAAGAATATCCCCTTAGATGTAAAACTTGCCGAGATGTCGCAAAAATACCAGTCAATTACAGGCGCATGGATGGTGGAATTCGACGGCAGGATGCAGACCATGCCCCAAATGTCAACATACCTGCAAAAGACCGACCGCACTCTGCGGGAGCAGGCATGGAGGGCAATGGCAGAGAGGAGATTACAGGATTCGAAGAGCCTCGATTCCCTGTTTGACGAAATGATTAAGACACGGCACGAATATGCAAAAAACCTCGGTCTCTCCGATTACCGGGAATACTCATTTAAAGGCAAGCTGAGGGATTACACACCCGACGATTGCCTGAGATTCCATGATTCCATAGAAAGGGCGGCAGTTCCACTCATGAAGAGGCTTGCCGAAAAACGGAGGGATGATATGAAGGTTGGGAGTTTGCGCCCCTGGGATATGTCCGTTGACCCTCTCGGCAGACCGCCGCTCCAGCCATTTAAAAATTCCAATGAACTGCAGGATGGCGTAGAAAAGATTTTTCGAATAATAGACAGCCGCCTTGGCGAAAGCTTTGGTTCTATCCGTAAAATGATGGACCTCGATAGCAGGGATGGCAAAGCGCCCGGCGGATACCAAACAACCTTTGAGGAGAAGCGCATCCCCTTCATCTTTACGAATGCGGCGGGAATACAGGAGGACATTACGACCCTTTTGCACGAGGGCGGGCATGCCTTCCATACCCTTTCATGCAGACGCCAGCCGATGATATGGTATAGACATGCGTCAATGGAGTTCTCGGAAGTGGCAAGCATGACGCAGGAGCTTTTCGGCAGCCCCTATCTCGATGTCTTTTATGTAAATAAGGAAGATGCCAACAGGGCAATAATAAAACAACTCGAACATGTGGCAGATATTTTCCCATGGGTTGCAGCAGTTGACAGCTTTCAACACTGGATATATACACATCCAAACCATACGGCAGACGAACGGGCGGAACAATGGCTGAAAATCTCCGAAAGGTTCGAGGCCGGACTCGACTGGAGCGGTATTAATCCGGATATAAGAAAATATTTATGGCACAGGCAGCTCCACATATTTGAAGTGCCTTTCTACTATATCGAATATGCCATAGCGCAATTGGGCGCACTCATGCTTTACCGGATTTATAAAAACGACCCGAAGCAGGCAGTCGGACAATACACGAACGCCCTGTCATTAGGGGGGAGCCGCCCGCCTCAAGAGCTTTTCAAAGCCGCGGGAATAAATATGGATTTCTCTTATGAAAATTTATCTTCACTTATGGAGATGATAGAATCGGAGATTGAAGAATATAGATAAGCTATCTGAAAATTAGTATTTCTCATTACCCCTTCCCCTCCACAATCGCAATCTCCTCATCAGTCAACCCATACAGTTCATATACCATTTCATCAATCTGCCGTTCAAGGGCAGAGGTGTCGGCATCTCTTAATTCCCCCTTATCAAAGGGGGATTGAGGGGGTTGTTTCTTGGCGGCGAGGATTTGATTTAAACAGTTATGCAACCTGAAGTTTCTTCTCCATTGATTTGAGGACATTTTTAAACATACGAGATGCCTTGAACAACTCAACACCGACAAGATTGCCTTTGCTGTCAAGCTCCATGTTTACACCTGGGGATATTTCTACAACTTCAGCCTCTTCCCCCTCTTTTGCAAGATAAAGGATGTCCTCTTCTTCATCGTAAAATACCTTAAAATCGTCCATTATATTTTCCTCCATCTTCCTGATTGGATTCGGTTTTCTTTTTGTCCTTCCTTCAAAGGATGTATAGTCAAAAGTTTAACATCTGCATCCTCATGCTTATACGCTACCATTATATCCCTTTCTTTTCCATATAATACTGCCCTCATAACTGCAATTGTATGCCCAGTTTCAGTATCCCTAAATCTTTCTTCTGCATTTTCGTAAATTCTTCTTGGCAGGTTATATTCAATTTTCCTCAAAGCAAGCCTTGTTTCAATATGCCTTGAATATTTAATTTGCATAGTTACCCTATCCCCTCCACAATCGCAATCTCCTCTGGTGTGAGATTATAAAGTTTATAAACAATCTGGTCAATTTGTTTTTACAGATTTTGGAAATACGGGAAGCGTCCCTCTATTCCCCCTATTCCTTTCTCTATTCCTTTATCAATCTGCCGTTCAAGGACGCCTGTCTGCGTGCTGTCACGCACAGGCAGAGAGGTGTCGGCATCTTTTAATTCCCCCTTATTAAAGGGGGATTGAGGGGGTTGTTTATTTGTGGCGAGGATTTGGTCAACGAGCGCGATAAAGGGCTGAATTGTCATAAATTATTTTACATTCAGGGCTAAAAATTCTTTTAATACTGTATCTGCAGAGATTAAGTCTTGATGAGAAAGTCTGCCTAATTTCTTTAGAACAAGTGTTTTCTCAATGGTGGAAATAGCCGGTTTAATAGCAGATGGTTTTAAGAGTCCGGCGCCTTGCCAATCTGCAATCAAGCATTCTCCTATTACGATAGCTTTTTCTGTCTGGCTGGTAATTGCCATTATAACAATGTCAGAGGAAACATAGTTATAAGCATCAGAACTTATAACAACCGCTGGTCTCTTTTTTGTGGTTGTCTGATCGCTAAAGGGAAATGGGACAAGAACAACATCGCCTCTTTTATAAACTGTCATATACAGCATCCTCTTTATTATCCCATATCTTTTTAAATGAGGCAGTTGACAATTCCTGAGAGGCTTTTGCAATAAGATTTCTCTCTCTTTTGATTTCTAAAAACTGGATAAAGTCAAAAACCTCTGCAAGAAGATTTTCAGGCAGTTTTTCTATCTCGGTTTTAATCATCTCTTTTACTATCATCTTTAACCTCCTTCGCTACTTATATTTGAATCAATTATACTTTATTAGCCATTCTGGTGCTAACATAATTCTACCCCTTCCCCTCCACAATTGCAATCTCTTCGGGGGTTAAGCCCTAGAGTTTATAGACCATCTGGTCAATTTATTTTTTTGTATTTGCAGACTTTGGAAATACGGGAAGCGTTCCTCTATTCTCCCCTTTATACAAAACCCTTATACCAAAACCTGTGTCAAGATTATCCCAGAGCCTGTCCACCTCCCCATCCCTCGCCATCACACCCTCTGAAACAGTTTCCTCAAAACGAATGTCCGCATACTCAACACTTCTTTTTTTAAGGTAAGAGATGGTGTGTTGAAGCACGGCGATAAAGGTATGTTTTGATAAAGGATCAATAATCATTTAAGAATATGTTCAATGAGGGTGGATGAAGGGGGTAATTCATTATTCTATTTATAAGCACTTCCTCTTTGTTCAATTGCCTTTACTCTTATGGTTTTAATGTCTTCATGTATCTCATAAATAATTCTTATATCACCCAGTCTGTAGCGATACATATTTGAAATATCCCCTTGCAATTTTTTAATATGGATGTGGTAACGAGGATTTTGAACTATAACCTCAATGGCGGAATTTATTTGCTTACGCAAATTGGCATCGGCTTTTTTGTAGAACTTGACAGCATTTTTATGAAGAATTGCCTTATACACTTTTCAGTTTATCCCACGACACATAGACTTCTTTTTTTCCTGTCTTCCAATCAGTATCAGCCTGTTTAATCTGAGAGGACAACCTAGGCACATCGTGACCCCCTGAAGAAGAATTTTTATGTAATCCCCG
>CAYMMR010000184.1:0-5836 GCA_964391545.1 uncultured Nitrospinota bacterium
TATAAAATTAGAAATTTCCCCATTTATATACTATAATATAAAAGTAAATCGATGCGCAGGGGAGGCAAATATGTCAATACTCAAAGTAGCCAGACTCGGTAATCCTGTTTTAAGGCAGCCTGCCGCGAATTTAACGGCAGAAGAAATAAGCAGCCCATACATACAGAAATTGATTGACGATATGGTCGGGACAATGAGGGAATACGAGGGGGTTGGACTTGCTGCGCCGCAGGTTCATGAATCGAAACAGCTCGTAGTTATCGAGTCCGGCGGCAGCATGAAATATTCCGGAACACCGGATATACCGCTTACGATTCTTATAAATCCGGTTATTACATGGTATTCGGATGAGAAGGCAGACGGATGGGAAGGGTGCCTGAGCTTAGGGGATTTCAGGGGCATTGTCTCACGTTCGACCTCCGTAAAAGTGGATGCCCTTAATAGAAAGGGCAAGAAGATCTCGATAGATGCCAGCGGTTTCTTTGCCGTAGTCCTCCAGCATGAAATAGACCATTTGAATGGAATCGTCTTTCTTGACAGGATGAAGGACTTGAAAAACCTCTCCTTTCTTAAAGAATATGAGAGATACTTGGCAAAGGAATAAAAGACAGAAAACAGAAGGCAGAAGACAGAAGTCAGAAATCAGATTTTCTGTTCTCTGTCCTCTGTCCTCTGTTCTCTGTCTTCTGTTTTCTGTCTTCTTCCTATCGGGCTGTGCAGGGCTTACGCCCCCGCCGGAAAAGAAGCCTATCCCCGCCCCAAAAGCCGAAGAGGAAAAAGCGATACATCCTGAAATAATAACTTTAAAAGATAGGGAGAGAAAATCCGAAGAATATGCAGTAATTATCGCAAGCCCTTCGGATACCTACGAATCGCTGTCAGAAAAGTATTACGGCGATAAAAACCTTTCATATATTATAGCAGAATTTAATCATGATAAAAAAATTACGCCCGACAAAGAGGTGGTAATTCCCCTTAAATCGGCAAACCCAGGCTGGTTTTATACCGACGGATACCAAACCATCCCCGTGCTCTGCTATCATCAGTTCGGCAAGAAAAAAAACAGCGATAAGATGTCCGTATCCGAATATATGTTCGATAAGCAGATGGCATATCTAAAGGAGAATGGTTATACTGTTATAACACTAAGAGAGTTTTACGATTTTATAAATCACAAAAGACGGCCGCCAAAGAATTCTGTCGTCATTACAATCGATGACGGCTGGAAAAGCGCCAAAACCATCGCCGTTCCTGTTTTAAAAAAATACGGCTTTAAGGCAGCGCTCTTCGTTTATACAGATTTAATAAAACCGGGCAAGATAACCCTTTCATGGGAAGATATAAAGGAGATGACGTATGAAGGGGTTATAGAGGTTCAATGCCACTCCAAATCCCATCCTGACATGACTAAAATAAAGGAAGGCGAGACGGAAGCCGCTTATATGCAAAGAATAGAGAAAGAAATAGGCGAATCCCAGAAAACCATCGAGCAGAAACTCGGAGTAAAGCCGTTGTTTATGGCTTACCCTTTCGGCGCTTTTAACGATGCAGTAATCGAAACTTTGAAGAAATATCAATACACGGGGGCTTTTACTGTAATAAAAGGAGGCAATCCGTTTTTTTATAATAACTTTTCCCTAAACCGCTCCATGGTTTTTAATAGCGAAAAGATCGAGGATTTTATAAAACTTTTGGAGACATATAAGAAAGAACAGCTATGACCTCAGAAGTCAAAAGTCAGAAATCAGAGGTTTTATTCTGTCTTCTGTATTCTGCCTTCTGTCTTCTGTTGTCTGCCTGTGTCCCTCCTCCTGCAAAACCGCCTCCTGCTATAGAGCCGTCGGCATCCAAACTTCCATCCGCTACAATAGACCCGTTTAAGCCGTTTTTGGAAGAACATCTTAAGAGGGCATCGAGCCTTGAACATGATGATGAGATTTCAGCGGCAGCAGAGGAATTTAAAATAGCCCTCACGATTGACCCCTCGAATAACGACGCAAAGGAAGGATTAAAGAAACTCTCCGATATGGCGGATAAAGAAACAAAAAAGCATTTTCAGAAAGGGCTTTCTTTAAAAAAAACCGACCCTTCAAAGGCGCGCATGGAATTTCTGACCGCCCTCCGCATAAAACCAGATTTTCAGCCTGCGATAGACGAGCTTAAGGATGTCCACCTCCTTGCTGCAAAAATAAGACTGCTTGCGCCGTCAGGCGATGCGGATACAGGGGTGGAAGACTATTTAAGCGTTGCCCTCTCTTTATATGAAGACGGAGATTATGCAGGCGCCATCCATGAATTTTTAAAGGCAAAGGAGAAATATCCCAAAAATCCCGAAATAACAAAATATCTCAATCTTTCATATTATAAGCATGGAATTTCCCTTTTTGAAAAAGGAGAATATAAAGAATCGCTGCGCATGTTCTCGAATCTCAGGCCGGATTTTGAGAAGGCAGGGGAGTATTTAAAAAAGGTCAGGGCAGGATTAAAGAAGATGGGGGAAGAGTATTACAAAAACGGGCTTAAGCTTTTCAGAGAACAGAAGCTGAATCAGGCAATAGAACAGTGGAATATGGCGCTTGAAATCGAACCCGGGCATAAAAAGGCAAAGGAATATATAGAAAAAGCAAAGAATCTGCTGAAATCATTGGAGCAGCTTAAATAAAGTGTCAAAGTGTCAGAGTATCAAAGTATCAAGGTAAAAGTTATTATGACTCTTTGACACTTTGGTTATATTGCATCGTCTCCTCTCTCGCCCGTTCTTATCCTTATCGCATCTTCTATATCAGTGATAAATATTTTTCCGTCTCCGATTCTTCCCGTATGCGCCGATTTTATAACTGTCCCTACAACTTTCTCCATCATATTATCAGGGACTATTATTTCAAGCTTTACCTTTGGAAGGAAATCAACCACATACTCCGCCCCTCTATATAACTCGGTATGTCCCTTCTGCCGTCCAAATCCCTTTACCTCGCTCACCGTTATGCCGTGTATGCCTATCTCGTTCAATTTGTCCTTAACCTCATCCAATTTAAACGGCTTGATGACAGCCTCTATTTTTTTCATTTACCCTCCTCTAATTTAGGACTGGTGTAAGATTATCGCTTATGTCCTGTCAAGGCTTGATAATTTTAGCCGATAATTTTAGCAAAAACAACAAAATAAATTTGACTTTATATATCTCCTCTACTATTATCGTTTCAAGATGCAAAAAAGGCCGAGACTATATTTGATAGACGGTTCTTCCTATATCTACAGGGCTTTTCATGCCATACCCCGCCTCTCCAATTCAAAGGGGCTGCCTACGAATGCCGTATACGGCTTTGCACGGATGCTCTTGAAGATTATAAAGGACGAAAACCCGGATTATCTCGCAATTGTCTTCGATTCAAAAGGGGAGACCTTCAGGCACAAAGAATATGCAGAATATAAATCACACAGGCCCGAAATGCCCGACGAGCTTGTGCCGCAGATTCCCTACATACATCGTCTGGTAGATGCCTTTAATATGTCCATTCTGCAGAGAGAGGGATATGAAGCGGACGATCTGATTGGAAGCGCTGCCGGGATTGCCGAATCAAAGGGATTCGATATAACGATAGTTAGCGGGGATAAGGATATGCTCCAGCTCATAACATCCAATATAAGAATGCTGGATACCCTTAAAAATAAAGTTTATCGGGAGCATGAAGTTATGGAAAAATTCGGTGTGGGTCCGGATAAGGTGGTGGAGGTTTTAGGACTCATGGGCGATGCCTCGGATAATATCCCGGGCGTCCCGGGAATAGGCGAAAAAACGGCTGTGTCGCTTATAAGGGAATTCGGGAGCATCGAGAATCTTCTTAAAAATTTGGATAAGGTTGGCAAGCATTCCATAAGAGAGAAGCTCCGCAATCATACGGAGCAGGCGCTTTTAAGCAGACGGCTGAGTGTGATTGACAAAGGTATGACGCTGGATACCTCTATAGAAGATTTGATATTAAAGGATGTCCACTATAAAAAATTAATACCTCTTTTAAAAGAGCTTGAATTTTTATCTCTTTTGAAAGAGATACCGGCAAATACCCATCCATCTTTAAAGGGAGAATACCGGACAATTAATGAAAAAGGGGGTTTTGAAAGGCTTATAGAGTCCATACTTTCATTACAGGCAATGGCTCTCGATGCGGCAACCGGACATGAAGAGCCTATGAGGGCGGAGATTACAGGCTTCTCAATATCGTTAAAACCTAATGAGGCGTTTTATATTCCTATAGGAGAGGGGAATTTCGATAAAAAATATGTAATGGAAAGACTAAAACCCATGCTGGAAAATGAGAATATCAAAAAGTATGGCCATGATATGAAGCATGATGCAATAGTCCTCGGCAGAAATGGAATAAATTTGAAAGGCATAGAGTTCGATACAATGATAGCCTCTTATCTGATAAACCCGTCAAAGAGCAGTTACAATCTCTCCGATATTGCCATAGATTATCTCGATTATAAGATGACCTCCATGCCGCAGGACTTAAAACAAGGGACATGGGATATGACATGTTTTTGCGAAAAGTCGGATGTCATATATCGTTTGAGAGAAAAGCTCGAGCCCATCCTAAAAGCGGACGAACTGTCCGCCCTCTATCGGGAGATTGAGATGCCCCTAATAAAAGTCTTATCCGGGATGGAGATAGATGGCGTAAAGATAGACGAGCCTTTTTTGATGGATATGTCCAAAAGACTCGAAACCGATTTGAATCGTCTGATAGAAAAGATATATTTTATTGCAGGCATAGAGTTTAATATAAACTCCCCGAAACAGCTTCAGGAGGTGCTTTTTGAAAGGCTGAAGCTTAAATCGGGGAAAAAGACAAAGACGGGATTATCAACGGATATGGAGGTGCTTCGGCAGCTTGCGCTCCAGCATGAGCTTCCGTCCCTGATTCTGGAATACCGCCAATTGTCAAAATTGAAATCCACTTATATAGATGCGCTACCTCAATTGATAAATCCAAAAACAGGAAGGGTTCATACATCTTTTAATCAGGCGGTAACCGCAACAGGCAGGCTCTCGAGTTCCAACCCAAATCTGCAGAACATACCTATAAGGACAGAGCTTGGAAGAGAAATAAGAAAGGCATTTATTCCCGAAAAGGGCTGTATGCTGCTCTCTGCCGATTACTCGCAAATAGAATTAAGAATATTAGCCCATTTATCCGGCGACGAGGTTCTGATAGATGCCTTTAAAAATGGCGAAGATATACATGAGAGGACGGCCTGCGAAGTCTTCGGCGTTCTGCCGGGAACGGTAACCCGGGAAATGAGGAGGATGGCAAAGGCAGTAAATTTCGGCATTGTTTACGGCATAAGCCCGTTCGGGCTGTCAAGGGACTTGAATATTTCGACAGAGGAGGCAAAAGGATTTATTGATAATTACTTTCTCCGATATAAAGGGGTTAAAGAATATATAGCCCTGAATCTGAAATGGGCCTACGAGAAAGGGTATGTAGCCACCATCCTCCAGAGGCGGAGGTATCTTCCGGATTTAAAAAGCAGCAGCAGGCAGACAAAAGAATTCGGAGAGAGGACGGCGATAAACACTGTCATTCAGGGTTCTGCTGCAGATATGATAAAGGCAGCTATGATAAATATACACAGGAGACTTAAAAACGAGGGGCTAAAAACAAAAATGATTATTCAGGTTCATGACGAGCTTGTCTTTGAAGCGCCGGAGGATGAAATCGAAAGGATTAAAAAATTGGTAAAGGATGAGATGGAGGGAGTAATGAAACTGTCCGTTCCGATCGTGGCTGAAATACACACAGGAATAAATTGGAACGAGGCGCATTGAAAGATG
>CAYMMR010000185.1:0-5820 GCA_964391545.1 uncultured Nitrospinota bacterium
GAAACGAGGGCGAAAGTATCGGAAGAAGCGAGGGCAGGAGAAGAAGCAAGGGCAGGAGAAGAAGCAAGGGCAGCGGCAGAAGCAGGGAAGGCGAGTCATGAAGTTGTGAAAGGCGAATCCCTGTGGAAGATAGCAAAGTATAAGGATGTATATGAAAATCCTTTTATGTGGCCCCTTATTTATAAAGCTAACCATGACAAGATAAACGACCCCGATTTGATTTACCCGAAACAGGTCTTATCAATCGAGCAGAATTTTTCATCCGATGACAAAGATAAGGCTGTCAGACATGCCAAAACAAGGGGAGAGTGGTCTCTCCATGACGGCGCCGAGAAATACTGGGAGCCGGGTTATAAGAAGAAGTAACTTAATAAAGTTCTAAGGCGTTTAAAAAGGTCTCTGATCGTAAAGGTCAGAGACCTTTTTTTGTTTTCCGCGAAGAAAAAACCTTATAGAGAATATGCCGTAGATAAGAAACAGTATGGCAATCATCCACTTGCTAAAACTGCCGGCAAAAACAGCGGCAACGAATAAATAACACCCTGTCGAGAATAAAACCACCCCTATTATCAATGGTATAAGCCTTTTTATTCTGTCCGAAAAAATCTCAAATTTGGTAAAAAAAGTCTCTTTTCTGCCAAGCACGGCGCGGCAGAACATACAGCGGGTATCCCCTATCTTGTTTGGAAATCCGCACTTGGAACAGAGTAAAATCTTTTTATCTATATCTGTTGGATTTTGGAAGTTATCCATCATTTAAAAATTCCCCTTGAGATAAATACTCCTTTATCAATTCATGGGTAACCTTCCTTTTATTGCCGATAGAATAACTATTTATCTTTCGTATAATTTCATGAAGCTGTATTATATCACGGTTAAAATGGGTAAGCATGTAATCTGCCGTGGAATCCGAGATTATTAGATTTTCATCCAATGCCATCTTTTTCAATATGCTTTTTTTGATTTCATCTTGATTAGACTTGATAGCTGCAATCATCCCGGATAAAAACCTCGACCTTAAATAATCGTTTAACCCTGTCATCTGGTCGGGCGATTTCCTTCCCGCTACTACAATCCTTTTGCCATTAGATACCAATTCATTGTAAATATGAAACACCTGCTCCTGAACCGCATCTGCGCTGTTTATAAGGTGTATATCGTCTATCATCAGAATATCGCCCTTTTTATATTCTCTCGATATGTTTATAATCTCTTCATAGGAGAATGTATTATCGTATCGCCTGAGTATATCCGACGACGATACATAGAGAAGATTCAGGGAAGGGGAGGATTGTTTTATTGAATTTCCTATAGATTGCAATAGATGTGTCTTGCCTGTCCCTCCTCCCCCGCAAATATATAAAGGATTTATTCCTTTAAAGGGGTTCTTGCTGACATTAAGCGATGCCTTATAAGCTATCTCATTTTCATCGCAGACAACAAAGTTATCGAAGGTATATTTTGGAGTCGTCTGAAAATCAAAAATTAACTGCCTGTATCGTATGGGATTGCCTGCTTTCATTGGTTAAAAAGGCATTAAAAAATGTTGTAATTGGGCATCAAATGTGTATAACTTTTACGAACGCCGCTAATGGAATACCGTGTAATATGCAAAAAATCAGCATGATACTGCAACATATTGAATTATATAGACATCGCCTGCTTGCACAAAGATTAATCATTCTGTTTCAAACCTTGATATTTCAAGCAAAAGCAGGACGGGAAATCTAAGTTTTCCACAGGTTATTAACAAATTTTGTTAATATTATTAAAGGTGAAAATCCTAATAATTATTATTATAGAAAAGGGGCGGTTTTGTCAAGGAGAGAGGGCAAAAGGTATTTTTTCTTGACAATCCTCTCACTTAAAAACTATTATAATAAAGGTGGTTTTCTATTCAAAAAATTTCCGGATTATTTATAGAAAGGATAAAAACAATAGATGGCAAGGGAGGAGATGGTTTTTTTAGTTGTTGACGATATACCGACAGCGAGGAGAACCATCAGGGCGCTCCTTAATGAAATGGGCTATAAAAATATTTTAGAGGCAAATGACGGGACAACAGCATACAGGGTTCTAAAAACCCAGAAGGTGGATTTCATTATCTGCGATTGGTATATGGAGCAGATGAGCGGCATTGCCCTTCTAAAGGTCATGATGGCTGACCCTGAATTGGACCGGATACCATTTTTATTGGTTACAGGGGAAATGGATCTGCAGAAGGTTATAGAAGCTGGAAAGGCAGGGGTAAGCGGATATATATTGAAGCCCTTTAATTTCAAGGTATTTAAGGAAAAGGTCGAGTCAATAATAGGCAGCCAGAACGATCCGAAAGATATAAAAGCAAACCGTCATTACATCCGCGGCAGGGAGTATATGGAGGCTGGGAGATATGACGATGCCATATCCGAATTCAACCTCGCATTGAATGTTTATAAAAGCGCGGAGGTGTATTATAATATAGGATATATAAAATCCCTTCAGAAAAAATACGATGAGGCTTTATACGCATTCAGAAAGGCGGTAGAGATAAATAATCTTTTCGCAAAGGCTTACAGGAGCATGGGGGAGGTATATTTAAAAAAGGGGAGGCCGGACGAGGCCGAAGAATCCTTTAAAAAGGCAGGAGAGATATACATGATGAAAGATATGTCGGAGGAGGCGGAATCAGCCTTTAAAGAGGCATTGAAGATAGACCCTAATACCATAAATATTTATAACAGCCTCGGAATCATATACAGAAAAAGGGGGGATTATGATAAGGCAATAAGCCAATACCAGAAGGCATTAAAAATTGACCCTTCGGATGAGAATATTTATTTTAATATGGCAAGGGCTTATGTCGAAGCAGACGATATTCCCAATGCAATGCTGTGTCTGGAGAGGTCGCTTAATATTAACCTTGAATTTTCTCTTGCAAAGGAGATGATTAAGGAGTTATCTTATCCGAAAGAAGTATCGCGGAAATAACTATATAACACTTAAAATTCAGAAAGGAGATTTTAGCTATGAGCGAAAAGGAAAAGAATGACGAGGTTAAAGATGCAGATGCAATAGAAGAGGATATTTTAAAGACCTATAAAAGCAAGGATACAAAGGGAAATAAGGAGATATTGAAGGAGAGATTTTATCACGGCTCTAAAAAGACAAAACATCAAATACCAAAAAAAAGTGGTAAGTGATGGGTGGAGAGTATGCAATAAACTTTAGTTTTACCTAATGCTCACCACTGAACACTCAACACTCAACACTAATAGGGGGATAAATGAAGAAAAAGGGCGGTAAGTATACAAAACATTTTACCAAGGTTAGCGATCCTTACATGCCTCGCGGCGGGAGGCATGAAATATCAATCTGCAAAGAATGTCATGCCGTATACCGGGGGAAAAAGTGGTTTATTAATGAGGAATTGTATAAAACAAATGTCAAAAATAAGACTGCCAATATGGTGGTATGTCCTGCCTGCTTAAAGATAAGGGATAATTTTCCCGGAGGAGTCGTAACTTTAAAAGGCGGTTTTCCGAAAAGCCATGAAGATGAGATTTTAAACCTTGTCAGGAACGAGGGGGATAGAAGCTTGAGGGATAATCCATTGGAGAGGATTATGAGCATTAATAAAATCAAAGGAACTCTGGAAATCCAGACAACCAATGAAAAGCTGGCGCAGAAAATAGGAAAGGCTGTATATAAGGCATATTCAGGAGAACTGGAATATAAATGGTCGGAGCAGAATAAATTCGTGAGGGTTTGTTGGAACAGATAAGTGGTTGAGTAGTTGAGTGGTTACTACTCAACTACTTAACTACTCAACCACATACTTAATTTATGGAAAAAATAAAAAAACCCATAAAAATCACCGACACTACATTGCGGGATGCACATCAATCCCTGTGGGCAACAAGGATGCACATCAGCGACATACTCCCCATTGCGGATAAGATTGATGAGGTGGGATACCACTCTGTAGAAGTATGGGGCGGCGCTACTTTTGATGTGGCAATGAGGTTCCTCTATGAAGACCCGTGGGAAAGGCTCTATAAGATTAAAGAGCGGATAAAGAAAACACCCCTTCAAATGCTCCTCAGAGGACAGAATATCGTCGGCTATAAAAATTATCCCGATGACCTTCTTGATGCATTTATAAAAAAGGCTGCCGAAGGGGGGATAGATATTTTCAGGGTCTTCGACGCGCTCAACGATGAAAGAAATATAGAAAAGGCTATACAATTTATAAAAAAAGAGGGAAGACATGCACAGGGGACGGTATGCTATACACGCAGTCCGGTTCATACGATAGATATGTATATAGAATGTGCAAAGAGACAGGTTGATATGGGGATAGACAGTCTTAATACAAAAGATATGGCTGGAATCCTTACCCCTTATGTAGCTTATGAGCTTATCTCTGCATTAAAGAGCGAGATTAAAATACCGCTCCAGATTCACTGCCACAGCAGCAGCGGGATGGCAGTTGCTACATATTTAAAGGCAATCGAGGCAGGGGTAGATGTAATAGACTGCGCTGCCGCGCCGCTTGCGCTTCATACATCACAGCCGCCGGTCGAGACCTTTATCGCAATACTCAGAAACACCGGATATGCTACGGGACTTAAAATAGAGTCGCTTCATGCAATATCGGAATATCTCGAAAAGGTAGCGGAGAAAAGATGCCTGCAGAGAAAAAGGCAGACCCTTATAGATGTCTCAGTTATAGAGCATCAGATACCCGGCGGGATGGCGTCAAACCTGATTGCACAATTGGAGCAGCAGAATGCCATGAACAGGTTCGAAGAGGTTCTTGTAGAAATTCCAAAGGTTAGGGAAGACCTCGGCTGGCCCCCCCTTGTAACACCTACGAGTCAAATCGTAGGAACTCAGGCAGTTATGAATATCATTACAGGCAAGAGATATAAAATCGTTCCCAACGAGGTAAAAAGTTATGTCAGGGGTTATTATGGAAAATCTCCTGCTCTTATAAAAGAAGATATTCGCAAGATGATTATAGGCGACGAAAAACCGATAACATGCAGGCCTGCAGACCTGCTCGAGCCTGTTATGGAAAAGGCGACAAAGGAGCTTAAAAAGAGCGGTTTAATGAAAAGGGAGGAGGATGTCTTAACTTACGCCCTTTTCCCTGAAATAGCCCTGGATTTTTTCAGGAAAAGGGATAAGATGAAAGGGGCAAGGGACAAGGGGCAAGGGGCAAGTGATAAGAAGCAGGAGGATAAATATAGAGAGCTTTCCTCTATTTTTAAGATTGTATCTTCGAGCAGTCTCACGGAATTTGAATGGGATAAGGATGGAAGGAAGATAAAGATAAAACAAAACCCCACAAATAAAATCCCGCCTCCTCGTAATTCGGCAAAGGTAGGGAATGGAAAATCAACTATAGTCCTCAAGGACACCCCTTCTGCCCTGAAAAATGAGAATTTCTCGCAGATACTGTCTCCGATAGTCGGCGTCTTCAATGCAAAATTATCTACAGAAAACACTCCCTTTGTAGAAAAAGGCTTGGTTGTAGAAAAGGGGCAGACTATAGGCATTATCGAGGCAATGAAGATAAAAAACGAGATTAAGGCCGAAAACAGATGCAGGATGATAGATGTATTCGTAAACGATAAAGAGCCTGTAGAATACGGACAGCCCCTCTTTCTCATAGAACCCCTTTAGAGTAACAGAGTGTCAGAGTATCAGAGTATCAAAGTTTATTTTACTTTGACACCTTGACACTTTGACACTTTGACACTTATCATGCAGAATGCAAAAAAGGTAAGCGATTTAATCGAGGAAGAAGGGGAAAAGCAGTATATCAAAAAGCAC
>CAYMMR010000186.1:0-5778 GCA_964391545.1 uncultured Nitrospinota bacterium
TGCCCGTAACCGCAGCAGCGATTCCGAGAAGGGTGTAGATGATGATGTGTTTAAGCCGGTCGGTCATGGGGGACTATTATATCAAAAACCCACATTAACCCCTGCAAGAAAATTCATGCCAAGCGAATTAAAGCCTCCAATCTCATTGTAGCTCTCATTGAATAGATTGTTTACCTTTAATTCAAGCTCCACATTTTCAAACAACGGATAACGGGGCTTATATGATGCGGCTATGTTTACCACTTTGTAAACCGGCATTATTTCGGGGAGGTCATTGCCGTCAAAGTCCTTTAAAAAAGGATAGGGGTCATAGAATTCTCCGGCAATCTCCGAAGATAGAATAAGGGTAAGCCTGTCTATGCCTCTATATCGTATATCCGTAAAAATGGAGCTTGTCGGACGATAACGGAGGGGCTTATCCGTAATCTCATCCCTTGTCTCGAGATAGGTGCAACCGAGTCTTATATCGAGACTGTCTAAAATATCAGAGCCATAAACTTCAGCCTCGATGCCTTTTGTATGAGCGCTTCCTATATTTACAAATTTAATCTCATCTGGATTAGCGCTCCATTCTATGAGGTCTTTCAGGGCAGTATAAAAATAGGCAAGCTCGATGCTGAACTTGCCTATCCCCTGCTCGATTGCCATTTCATAGCTCTCGCTTTTTTCAGGCCTTAAATCCCTGTTCCCTCCTATAGGATGATAGAGATGCCTGATACTCGCTGCCTTGATGCCCTTTCCATATCCGCCCTTAATCCTCGTGTTTGCAGATGGAAAAAGATAAGAAGCGGATGCCCTCGGTATCAGCTCCTTATCGAATCCGGGTCCATCTTCCATCCTCACCCCTGCGGTAAAGGTAAGATTCTCATAATTAAGAAGGTTTTGAAGGTAGAGCGCCCTCGATTCGCGGGATGAGTTTATCGAAGGCTGTTTCTCAGGGGGGTCCATGCCCATCGAGCCGGTATTGCCGAATTCATCATACAATACCTTATCTCCCCTGTATTGCAAGCCGATTGTCAGCGTATCGTTATCATGGGGATAGAGATTGTTCTGAATCTCGATTATATCCCTGCCGTTCGTGCCTTTAGAGTCAATTTTAACGGGATAGGGGAGGCTCGAATCGCCGTCGAGCTTCCATGTATTATTAAAATCGTATCTGCTATACTGAACCCTGTAATCCCACCAATCTTTAAGATACTGTGAGAATTGAAGGGAGTTTATCCATGTGGCTTCCCTGTTGACAGAACTGTCAGGGATTGTAAACCGAAAATTGGAGTTATTATCCAATTCACAGCACAGTGTATCGTCCCTCATATCATGGTCATAGTAAAAGGAATTGAGCTGAAGAACCGAATAATCTCCTACAGGGAATTTAATCTTGCCTGACAGGGTATTGCCCGAAAATCTGCCTGTATATATGCTCCCCTTGGCATCGAGCCTGCTCACTCCAACCGAGTATGAGATTTCCCCTTTTTTGCCCGAATGGAAAATGGACTCTTTATAAGTATCGTAATTACCGCCTTTGAGAGATATATCCGTTTCCGGCTTCTCTCTACCCTCTTTTGTAATTATATTGATAACACCGCCTATAGCCTCGGAGCCGTAGATTGCGCTGTGCGAGCCTTTCAGAATCTCTATCCTTTCTATGCTGTTCGTCTGGATATTTCCGAGACGGGCAGTGTCATCGTAAGGGTCGTTAATCTCGACGCCATCCACAAGCACAAGGACATGGTCTGCATCGCTCCCCCGTATCAATACCCACGACCACGGGTTAATCCCGCCGTAGCCGAGTATCTTTAGCCCCGGGACGCTTCTCAATGTCTCATCCACCCTCTCATCCTGCCTCTCCTCTATATCCTTCTCCGTGATGACCTCGATGGAGGCAGAGGTTCGGCTTATAGGCTCTTCAATCTTGCTTGCAGTAACAACAATAGGCTCGATGATAGTAACATCTTCCGCGTGAGAGGATAGAGGGATAATAAGTAAAATTGGAAGGATTGGGATTAGAAAGAATTTGAAAAATATCATTTAGGCTGCGGTATAAATCTACAAATCCAACTCATAGGACCAGTATAATTTTATACCCTTACTCTTCGCATATTCTTCTACTTCGGGCTTTATGGCATAACTCACGGCTATCAGTATATTTTCTATGCCTTTTCTTTCGGTATAATCCGTTACCCTCCTTGCTATCTTCAAAAGGTCGTCTATATCATCCTTTGACAGCTGTGTTTTGCTTTCGCCTATTATCGTTGCCTCTTTATCATCTTTAAAACCTATGCCGTAAATATCTACTTCATCCTCTTTATCTTCTTCGTATATAAAAAACCTTCTGACCAATCTTTCTTCTACCTCGATTCCAAAATCCCTTTTTAAAAGAATTGGCAATGTCTTGATTGCCCTATCTTCAAGATGGTATCCAACAGTATGGGAGAGACCGCCTAATTCTTTGTGTATATTTTTTACTGTTTTAGTCAATGTTCTTATCTCTTCCTCTGTCCGTTTCTGTGCATGGGCAAGTTCTCCTACTTTAGTCCCAATATCTTTTACTATATTCTTAAGCTCGGTAAAATCCTCTCTTGTAACATGCTTCTCATATATACGGCTATCTATCAATTTAATAATCTCAAGCTTAACTTTAGGAGTTAAAGTTGACGGCATAATTTTTCCCTCCGACAGTTTTCAACTAATTAATTGATACTGAAAAATGACTTTTTTGAACGACTTTTTAGTTTTTCTTTTGTTCCATAGTGTGATAATTCAAATAAATAAAACACGACCCATCATTTATGGGTGCCCCGAAAGTAACGGAAGTGAAAAAAAGGTCATTTTTCAGTGTGAACTAATTATATCAGAAAATTCAAAAGATTCAAAATTTTTGGAATAAGAGGCAGTTGCGAATTGAGGTCATGGAAATCAAATGACTTTATTATTCGTTTTATTTCCTGCCCTCATCATCGTCTATTATAAGGATTTTATTGTCAGGGGATTGCTTGAGTGAGTCAATTTTTTCATATATCCTTTTCTCTTTAAAAAATTCAAAGAGGGTTCTATCGATGTGATTATCCTTTGCTGCAGCATCCATAATCTCCAATGCCTTCTCGATGGGAATAGGCTTTTTATAGGGCCTGTCTTTAGCGATTAATGCCTCGAAGAAATCGGTCAATGCGATAATCCTCGTCTGCATGGGAATCTGCTCAGCCTTTAAGTTTAACGGATAGCCGCTCCCGTTTAATTTCTCGTGGTGGCCTCCTGCATAGACAGGCACATTTTTAAATTTCCTCGTAAATGGTATCTTGCTCAACATCTTAATTGTAACCGAGGCATGGTTTCTCATAATATGCAGCTCTTCTGGCGTAATACTCCCCTTTCTCACGGATAACATCTTAAACTCTTCTTCATTAATAATAGGGACTTCCCTGCCGTTTAATTTAATCATTTTAGATGCAATATTCTTCAGTATATCAAGCTTCTGGTCATTCATAAATTCTTCGGGGTTATTCGCCTCTTTTATAAATTGAATATCGACATCCAGATCCTTCAATTGTTTTTCCAGCAACTTCCCGATTGCCTCGATTGTTTCGGGAGATTCGCCTTTTTCGAGGGCAAGGCATTTTTCTTTTAACGATTCGATGATTAATTCATTCCGAATACACTTAATCCGTGTCTCTATTAATTCTATTCTATCGAAAATGGTTTCAAGCTTTGTCCTCTTTTCGATTACAAATTCAGGGGTTATAATCTTTCCTATATCATGCAGGAGCGCTGCAATCCTTAGCTCATGAATCTCATCCTCCGAAAAGCTTATCTTTTTAAAATACCCGTCGTCCGACTTGTTAATCTCTTCTGCCATTGCCATAGTCAAAGAGGCAACCCTGCCGATATGCCCTCTGGTAACAGGGGATTTCTCGTCAATTGCAGTTGCCATCATCTCTACGATTGACTCAAAGAGTGTCTGTGTCTCTTTGTAAAGCTTTGCATTGGTTATGGAGACAGCAGCCTGTGATGCGAGGGAATGGGCAATATCTATCTGATTTGAGGAAAACTCTATAATATCTCCGGATTTTGGGTCAATGGAATTTATCAGCTTCAATATGCCGATAACTTCATTATCGAGGTCTAACATGGGTAGAACCAGCATCGTTCTGGATTTATATCCGAAGAATTCATCATATTTTCTGGTGCCGGAGAATTTAAAATCCTTTGACTTATAGACATCGGGGATATTGATAATCTTCTTATTAATGGCGCAGTAGGCCGAAAGACGGGATTCACTCATTGGTATCGGCGGAAGGTCGGCCAGTCCCGATATGCTCCTTGCAAGAATATTCTTCGATTTATTTATGTGTATCATGGCATCGAGATTGCTACCCTGCAGAATATAAAGGATACCGCAATCCGCATTGGTAATATTAAGCGCTTCGGTAACAATCCTCTCTAATAATTTTTCACAATTTTTCTCGGAAGAAATAGCAGTCCCGACCTGTGTTAATTTATCGATGGTCTCTTTCAGCACCTTATTAAAGTTCTCCAGCTCCTTATTTTTGAAGGCAAGGTCAGCCATCAATTGCCGGTTCTGCTCCTGCAGCCGTTTCTTTTCCAGGACATTCTTCACAGACAGCACGATGGTATCCTCGATATTCTCATCTTTGATAAGGTAATCGTTAGCGCCTCTGTGTATTGCCTCGACAGCAGAGGCAATCTCGGTGTTTCCGCTGAGGATAATAATCGGGACATCCATCTTTCTATTCCGAAGTTTCTTAATTAATTCAAGGCCATTCATCTGAGGCATATCCATATCCGATACAATCAGGCCGATATTCTGGACCATCCGATATTTTCCCAGAGCCTCTGCTCCATTTTGTGCTGTCTCTACTGCATAGCCATTTGCCTGTAAGACCTCTGACAGCATCTCCCTGACAATGGAATCGTCATCGGTTATAAGAATCTTTGTGTTTTCCATTTTTAAATATCTCCTTAATAAAAAGACTACTGAAACCACAGAGACACTGAGACACAGAGAAAAAATATAAATTATATATCCACAGATTTCACAGATTTTCACAGAAATGTCATTCCCGCGAAAGCGGGAATCCAGTATTTAATCATAGATTCCTGCCTTTGCAGGAACGGCGTCTGTGTTAATCTGCGTAATCTGTGGATGATTAATTCTTTGTTTTCTTCCTCTGTGCCTCTGTGGTTAATCAGGTCTCTGTTCCTCACCCTATCAAATTCTGGACAGTCTCCAGCAGATTCGATTGGTCAAATGACCCTTTAATAATATAGGCATCGGCGCCAACCTGAATGCCCCTCCTCTTGTCCTCTTCCTTTTCCCTGGATGTTACGATGATGATTGGCGTATGTTTATATCCTTCATCCTGCCTTAACCTTTCGGTTAATGAAAACCCGTCCAGCCGCGGCATTTCGACATCTGTGATTATAAGGTCATACTTAAATTTCCCTATCTTGCTTAAAGCTTCTATTCCATCGCCTGCAAGGTCAATATTATATCCATAGGACTCGAGTATGCTTTTCTCTATCTCCCTCGTATTGACAGAATCGTCCACTACAAGAATATTAAACTGTTTCTTTTCTTCCTTTATAAACTTCTTGTAATGCTCGACATCCTTCATCTCCTTTGCCGATTTAATAATTGCCGGGATATGAAGCACATTGACTACCTCATTCTTGCCTGTGATAATCACCCCTGCTATCCATGCGATATTTTTTATATGCGACGGGAGAGGCTTCATTACCATATCCTCCTCGTCAAGAAGC
>CAYMMR010000187.1:0-5713 GCA_964391545.1 uncultured Nitrospinota bacterium
GCAATTATTTTTCCACGATACATAAGAGACAGCCGATGACAATACTCCGCTTCCTCCATATAGTGAGTGGTAACAAAGATTGTATGCCCTGTCTCGGAGAGCCGATAAATAAGCTCCCAGAAATGACGACGGGCTATGGGGTCAACGCCGGAAGTTGGTTCGTCCAGGAAAAGTATCTTAGGCTCGTGCAGAAGGGCGCATCCGAGCGCAAGCCGCTGCTTCCATCCTCCGGATAAAATTCTGGTCATCGAAGTTTTATGCCCGGCTATATCGGCAATACGAAGGGCATATTCTTTTCTTTCTGCCTTTATGGCATCGGGGACGCCATATATGCCGCTGAAGAATTCTATATTTTTTTCTACCGTCAGATCGTCATAGAGAGAGAATTTCTGCGACATATATCCGATATTTTTCTTGATTGACTCGGATTCCTTTGCAACATCGAAGCCTCCGACCCATGCACTGCCTCCGGATGGATTGAGAAGCCCGCAGAGTATGCGGATGGTAGTGGATTTACCCGCGCCGTTAGGCCCAAGAAATCCAAAGATTTCACCTTGCCGGACATTAAATGAAATATTGTCTACGGCAGTAAAGTCTCCGAATTTCTTTATTAGATTTTCTACCTTAATAGCATCTGTGTTTGTATTCATGTGGAAATTATAAAATTCTGGAACACGAATTTCACTAATATACGAATAGCACGAATAAAAACCAATACAAACGCATAGGTAAAGTGTCCTTGCGAGGAGCGGAGCGACAAAGCAATCCCATCAAATACGAGATTGCTTCGCTATCGCTCGCAATGACAATGTAACAAAATTTAATGCACTTGTATTATTTTTTTAATTCGTGTAATTCGTTTCATTCGTGTTATTCGTGTTCAGGTTTTTTCCTTCTTACACTGCCTTTCGGCTCATGGCTATAAAAATATCTTCCAGAGAAGGCTCGATTTGCTTGAATACGGCAGGTCCAAGCCCCTTTTTATTCACGGCATCTTCAAGGATTAATGCCGAAGTTACGGCAGGGGAAAGAAAGAGATGAAGTGCAGAGCCAAAGGGCTCGACACTCATCACTCCATCCTGATTTTGCAAAAACCCTTTTGCGGTCCTGCGGTCGGGGCATTGTATTTCATAGCACAACTCCTCTATCTGCATCTTCATTGCATCGGGAGGGTTGCAGTGAATCATCCGCCCCCGGCGGATAAAACCGACTCTATTGCATCTTTCCGCCTCATCCATGTAAGTTGTAGTTATAAAAATCGTTACCCCCTCCTTAACCAATTGGTGCAAAATTATCCAGAAATCTCGTCGGGATACAGGGTCAACACCTGTAGTAGGCTCGTCCAAAAAAAGGATTTTCGGATGGTGCAAGAGGGTGCACATAAGCGCCAGCTTCTGTTTCATGCCGCCTGATAACTGCCCTGCCCGTCTTTTCCGAAACGGCTCCATCCGTGTCATTTTTAGAAGGCCGGACATCCGCTCTTTCCTTTCAGCATCTGCTATGCCGAAAAGATCGGCATAAAAAAACATATTCTCATTAACTGTAAGGTCTGTGTAGAGGCCAAACCGTTGAGCCATATAACCGATTCGGTCTTTAACCTTTTCCGTCTCCTTTACCACATGATGCCCATCAACCCAAGCCTCCCCTTCAGTCGGGTCGAGAAGACCGCAGAGCAGCCTCAAAGTTGTTGTCTTTCCCGCCCCATCTGGACCGACAAGCCCGAAAATCTCCCCGCTGTAGACTTCGAGATTGAGATTATCAACGGCTGTCAATTCCCCGAACCGGCGGGTAAGATTGTGGGTTTTGATGATAACATTTGACATGTTTTAATGAGGAATTAACATCGATGCCGAAAAATGATTTTTTTGAACGGCTTTTTAGTTTTATGATTAAAGCTGACATGCAGTTGTTTAAATTTAACAAAGGCTATATTCTATAAATTTTCAGACTGCATATTTCCGTTAGTGTATCAAAATCTCTATCGTTATGCAGAAGGAACAAATCATTTTCTATTGCAATCTGGGCTATTAACAAGTCTATGGTATTTCTTATGGTAAGCCCTTTTTTCCTGCATTTTCGGTAGAGGTCGGCGGCTGCAATATATGAATAAATATTTTTCAGGGAGTAAAAAGGAAAAGAAAGGAGAGATTTTCTAACTTCTGCATAGTTTGTATCATCTCTTATACCCTGCAGAGCTTCCATCAAAATAATGTCTGCAATTGCCACATCTTCATTATTATTTAGAAGCAGCTCTATCTCCCTGTCAAAAGGCGAGCCTGTTTTGTTAAGAAATTCAATGAAGGCGCTGGTATCAATCAGTATCAAATCTTTTTCTTCTCCATTTAGAAAGGTTTCCTTCCCACAAACCTTTATGTCTTATACTCAGCAGCTTTTTTCTTTTTAACTGTCTTATCAATTCTTTTATGGCAAAATCAACAACCTCTTTTTTAGTCTTTAGAGATGTTAATTCCTTTGCCTCTTCAATTATATCGTCATCAATAACGATGTTTGTCCGTGTTGCCATTACTATCCTCCTTACACACGAAATATAGCACATTATGTGTATATCTTCAAAAATATTTCCCCCCTGTATCACTCTCCTATTATAATCTCCGCATCTGCGGGCATGTTTAGTTTTAGTTCCTGATGGGGATTTTCCATATCAATTTTAATCCGATACACAAGTTTCACCCGCTCCTCCGTCGTTTGAATCTGCTTCGGGGTAAATTCCGCTTCGGAAGATATAAACGACAATTTTCCCTTGTAAATCTTACCGGGAAATGAATCTGTCGTTACCTTAACTTTCGAGCCAAGTTTTACCCGTCCTAAATCCTGCTCTCCTATATAACCTCTCAGCCACGGATGTTCAAGGTCTCCTATAGTAACTACTGTCGTTCCCGCCGAAAGCACCTCTCCTGCTTCTGCTGCCTTGACCAGAACAATTCCGTCAATCGGACTTATGGCTATCGCATCCGATAGTTGAGATTCAACAAGGGCTATATCGGCATTTGAGCGGTCTATCTCAGCCTGATAGGTTTTTATCTCCTGCTCTTTCCTCTGAAGCTCTATACGCAATGCCTCCGCCAATTTTAGTCCTGCTTTTGCGCGGTCAACCTGCGCCCTTGCCTCTTCGATATTTTCTTTTCTTGGCCCCTCTACCACTAATTTCAGACTCTCCTCAGCCTGTTTCAGCAAAAACTCGGCGCTTTCAAACCTTGTCTTAAATTGGTCATATTGTGAATCCGATATGTTTTTGCTTTCAAGAAGGGTCTGTGCCCGCTCCCAATCCCTCTTTACCCATTCGTATTCGGTCTTTGCCCGGTTTGCCGCTGCCTTTGCCTGCTCGATTTCCTGCTGTCTTGAGCCTGTCAGCAGTTCTTGCAGTTTTGCCTCTGCCTGTTTCAGTTCAGCCTTTCGCTGCTCGATTTGCCCTTGAATATTCTCCTTGTCGAATCTGATTGCCGTTTGAAGCTGGACGAGTCTTGATTCAGCCGAAGCTAACACCGCCTTTGCCCTGTCACGCCGATAAAGCAGTTGCTCGCTGTCAAGCCGCGCCAGGAGCATGCCTTTTTTTACAGTATCGCCTTCTTTGACTGCAAGCTCAATCAGCTTGCCTGAGGTCTTGAAGGCAATATTCACCTCCGTAAGCTCTATGTTGCCGGAGATAATTATCCTTCTATTGGCATCATTGTTCAGCCACTTAAACCATACAAATCCCCCGATGCCGAATGCAATGACGATAAAAATAATAAGAACAATTTTTTTATTCAATTTCATAGGAAAATCCCCCTCATCCTTCCCTCTCCTCTTAGGGGAGAGGATTAAGGTGAGGGGTTAAAATCCATATTTTAATTCCACATAGACCGTATTATTCTTTTTCAAGAAACCGAATAGCGTCCTGTTCTCATCCCCTTCGTAAAACTCCCCTCCGATTGTCCCTTTCCATGAGTCGGTAAAGGCATATCTGACAATAGGTCTTACAAAGTAATCATTCCTGTTGAAATTATAAACGACAAACATCTCCATATCGAGCGTTTCGTTGAACAGCTTGTAATCAACCCTTCCACTCATTGAATACTGAACCTCGTCAAGCTCACTGTTGAAAGTGGCGTTTTTAATGTATATTGACCTCTCTGCCTGATTTTGAATCTTTTCCACATCGGAATATTTAAAGATATATCGCCCTATGAATTGGAGGTTTATATTGAGCGTCTCTATAAATGTCCTGTCCCCTCCTATAATATAATACATATTCGGGTTTTTTAGGTAAGGGTAAATGCCATCCATGTCATCTGTGAGCATGTAAGCCGCCTCGCCCCTGAAACCGTATCGTCCATAGTTTTTAGCAAAATCCGCTCCAAGGACCTGAATTCTCGGGTTTGACAGCTCTATAAAAATATTTCCGTTCTGCGAGCTTAAATATTTAACCTGCGGCGTCAGGTCAAAGCCGTTAAAATAACTTACAGACCAATCTAAGTCGCTGCCGATTTTATTTAATTTGAAGGCAAATTCGCTGTTTTCAAGATTGTGAGAAGGCTTGCTCTCTTTTGACTTAATAAAATCCGGAAGTGCGAGGGGTATTTTATTCGGCTCGAAAAACGGGGTGTAAAAAAAAGTGGCTGTCATATCAGGGGAAAGATAGTAATCGTATTTTAAGGATGAGACCCCTGTCTTTCTATCACTGTCTTCGGGGAGGAGCAGGGTGTAATCTTTTGGCGAGAGATTGTCCGTTGGATTCACTCCGTCCGCCCTTCCCCATGTAATAATCTGCTTGCCGGCGCTTAAATCGGAATTGTCGAAACGGAATATAAACAGTCCTTCGAGGATTTCACTAACCCCCCCGTTCCCCCCTTTATCAAAGGGGGGTGAAGGGGGGTTATTGCGATTCAGCAAATCAAAATTATAAGCCCTAACCTCAAATCTCCCTTCAACCTTATCGCTGAATCTCGGCAGCAGCTTGAGCTGCGCAGTAATGCCTGCGAAATCCGTTTTATCGTTCCTTGCCTTATCCGAAGAAAAATAATCGCCCCGCAGAAAACCCGTGAATCCATGCTCCTGCAATTTGCCGTATAGATTCTTTATAGGGCTGCCTTCTTTCTGCGCATCTTCGGCAAAGGAGATTTGTGCGGCAAATAAAACTACAAATAAACCGATAAATGATTTGAACATTACTTTATGAACTAAAATTTTCATACGAAAATCCCCTTCCTTAATCTCCCCTCCTTTGACGGAAGGGGAATTCAAAGGGGAGGGTGAACCCTATTTTCATGCCCATTAGAGTTTACATTCCAGCACAGAGCGTAGGAATGAGAAGAAATGTGAGATACAGAGGATATTTCAGAGGATATAAACAGCATCAGAAATCAATATAGTACCTCACCCACTTCTTGTAATTATTATGAAGGAAATTTGGAACCGATTTTTTATTAAGCAAGAGACTATATTTAGTGAATAAACTTGTCCCCACATGCTTTAGGCGGGGAGCAGCAGGGATATTTAGCATGAATACTTATCCTATTTCTTGATATCACTCAAATTGTGGTGCTAACAGGTTAGAGATTATATTTATGATGATTATATATGTCAAGAAAAATGTTTTTTTGACCTTGACTTGCTCTATGTTTTTTGTTTAAGTAGAGAAAACTTGTTAAATATATCGTTCTCCGGTCGCTTCGCGCCGGAGAACAATGCGAATCGAACAGACGCCCTTCGG
>CAYMMR010000188.1:0-5680 GCA_964391545.1 uncultured Nitrospinota bacterium
CTACACGCGTAAGATCGTCGGCAGCGTCAGATGTGTATAAGAGACAGGGATATAATCAACAAGCATAAATTTAATTCCCTGAAGGTTCCGCCCCTTGCAAATCCCGCCATGCCCGTCCCGATGCCTAATATTCTGGGCGCCCTGCCGGGAATGACGGCAATGGCGACTATGATGATGAAAAGCTGGATGAGCAAGGCGAATGTAGCTACCATACCAAAGCTTCTGGATATGGCAAAGGAGGGGGGAGTCAGGCTTATCGGGTGTCAAATGACAATGGATGTCATGGGGGTAAAAAAAGAAGACCTCATTGACGGCGTGGAGATAGGAGGAGCTGCCACATTCCTCGATTTTGCAATAGATGCAAATGTCAGTCTGTTTGTTTAACCCCCCTCTATCCCCCCTTTATTAAAGGGGGGAGTAAGGGGGGTTGAAAGGAGGATTTTATGAAAAGGAGAGATGCTTTAAAGGTAATAGGAGGGGCAGTTGCAGGATTATCGGCTGCCGATAAGCTCGGCTATTTTTCAAAGGCTGCCTATGCGGAGGAAAAGCCTGTATTTCATAAGGAGATACTATCTGCCCCGGGAGGCAAGAGGGTCGTAATTATAGGAGGGGGATTTTCGGGTGTATCTTTTGTAAACACCTTAAGAGAGCTTGCCCCGGATGCGGAAATCATATTGCTCGAAAAGAACCCGTTTTTTGTATCGGGACCTTCTCATATAGATTACAGTGTCGGCATGAAAAAGCTGGAGGATGCAACAAGGAGCTACTATTCTCTTAGAGAAAAAGGTGTAAAGGTAATAAAGACAGAGGTAGGGGGCATCTTGCCCGAAGATAATAAGGTGATGACCGGCAAGGGCAATATAACATATAACTACCTTCTGGTCTCGACAGGTATAAGACTGGCAGACGAGGATATTTTACAGTTATCCGAGCATCCTGCATATAATGCGCATTCATGGGAATTGGAGGGGACAATTGAAGTCAGAAGAAGGGTTGAAAGTTTTAAAGGCGGCAGGGTTGTAGTATCGGTTCCGTCAGCGCCCTTCAAATGCCCTCCTGGCCCGTATGAAATGGCATGCCTCCTCGATGAATTTTTCAAGAAGAAGGGAGTCAGCGCCGAGGTCGTTGTTGCAGATGCGAACGATAAGCCTCAGCCTCCGCCATTGGCTCAGAAGTGGCTCACGCTCTTCGAGAAGAAGGGCGTCAAGTATATGCCTAATAACAAGGTGGTCGAGATTGACGGCGCAAACAACCAGCTCGTAACCGATAAAGGGGAGAAGATAAAATATGACTTCGTAACACTAATCCCGCCCAATAAGGCGTCCACCCTTATAAAAGAATCCGGGCTTGGAGACCCGTTTGCGGATGTTGACCCGGCTACATTCAAGTCGAAGAAGTTCGGGAATGTATTTGCAACGGGCGACTGTGCCAAAACTCCGTATACTAAGTCTGCATATACCGCATTTTATGAGGGGAAAAATGCGGCTCACTATGCAGCGATAAGCATGGGATACAGCGTAAAAGAGCCTGTGCCTGTTCATAACATCTGCTATCCTTACGCATCGAGCACAGAGTCGTTGCTTATAAGGGTTGACTGGGAGAAGGATGGAAAGATGATAAAGGCAACTGCCGACGACGCAAAGACCGATTACAGGGATTCGAGGGCGGCATGGGAATCAACGCTCTTAAAGAGCCTTTTCGGGGCATAAAAAATCAGGAATTAGGGATTGGGGGTTAGGGATTAGAAACCTAACCCTTAATCTCTATGTCTTATTTTACAAAATAGATTTCCTTATGTATAAATTTCTGAAATTCTTCGCAATATTTATAATAATTTTATTCAACTATAGTCAATCTTTTGCCGACAATCAAAACCCTATCGAATACGAAAAAAAGATTTTTGTAGAAAGAGAGAAGGTTGCCTTTGTAGAAATTACCTCCGATAAGCCCGTAGATATTTTCATAATGTATACCCCGCAGTATAACAGCTATTTAAAGAGCGGCTCGACAGAAGGCGCCTTCGATGTAAAAAGTGTTACATGGTATATCTATCCAATACCTGCAATGTTCGACGACCAGACCGTTTATTTTATTGTCAAAGATGGGGCAAGATTCAGCATAACTTACGAAAATGTGAAAGAGAGGATAGACAGGCTTTACAAGGGAGAAGTCCTTTTGAGAAGCGGAATAAATGCCTTTTTAAGAAAGGGGGTAGATTCCATCAGGCTGACACAGAATCTGCCGGAATTGCAGATTGACATCGAGGCATCGGAGGATGCCCCGATAATGGCGATAAAGGTTATGGATTACCTATCTCTAACAAGGGGATTGAAAAGTTTTGAAGAAATTTACAATAATGCAAGCCTTAAAGGAAAGAAGGCTTTAAGTTTCAGGTCGCCTGATTTCGAAGACCTCTATATAGTCGTAAAATCGGAAAAGGGTGTAAATATAAAATATAGAACATGGGCTAATAGAGACGCCGCCAACTCTGGATGTTAGCTGTATAAAAATCAATCCACAGATTACACAGATTTTTAAAATATTTATTGCTTTTAATCTGCGATAATCTGCGTAATCTGCGGATAAAAAGGGTATTTTCCTATGAAAATTTGCAGACGGGACATTTTAAAAGGTTTTGCAATAGGCGCAAGCGGGATAGCTCTTGGAAAGTCGTCGGATTTATTGGAGGCTGTCGCCTCCGAAAGTTCGATAAGAAATGAGTATAACAGGGTATTGCTGACAACAGAAAATAAAGAACCCTTTAAGTCATCGGATATAAAAAAAAACGAAAACTATATATTTTTCTACCCCTATCACAATACTCCTGCTTTGTTACTCAATCTTAATGAAGCAATAGAGCCTTTAGAAATCGAGTTAGAGTCAGGGAGGCTTTATACTCATCCGGGAGGCGTTGGGGCAAACAAATCTATTGTATCCTATGCAGCAATCTGCACACATGAATTCATCCGCCCGAATCAGAACGAGACTTTGATAAAATATTATCCGCCCGGAGAAATGTCGGCTCTCTACGGAGGCGATAATGTAATATGCTGCTGTGCACACGGAAGCGCATATAACCCCTCGGCAGGCGGCAAGGTTATGCAGATTCCTGCCGAACATCCTCTCACTGCCGTAGAATTGGAATGGGATTCAAATTCGGACTTGCTTTATGCAAAAGCTTTAATCGGCAGAAACCCTCCATTCAAAGAAATCTTTAAAGAGGATGGGGATGGCAGGTTAATAGAGGGGGAGACTATCGTTAAAAGATTGAGCGATTATACAAAGAAGATTGTGAAGTGCTGATAATGTGTTATAATAATGCCTCCTAAGATTTTTAATTAAATCGGGGTGTGGCTCAGCTTGGTAGAGCGTTCGGTTCGGGACCGAAAGGTCGGAGGTTCAAATCCTCTCACCCCGACCATTTTTTACATCTATCCTATCCCGTATTCCATCCCCGAGAAAATTGAGGCTTAATACTGTGAGCATTATAGCCAGTCCGGGAAAGATAGTCAGATGCGGCGCTATTAAAAGAAACTGCCTTCCTTCGTTCAGCATAGAGCCCCAGCTGGGGTGAGGAGGCTGGACTCCGAGTCCGAGGAAACTCAATCCTGCCTCTGCTATAATTGCGCCGGCCATTCCAAAGGTTGCTTCTACTATTATGGGCGATAATATATTCGGCAGTAGATGCCTGATTATTATCCGTGATGAGTTTCCGCCAAGTGCATCCACAGCCAATACAAATTCCCTTTCCCTCAAAGAGAGTATCTGTCCTCTAATTAACCGCGCATAGCTTACCCATCCCATGACGCATAACGCGATAATTACATTATTCAAACTCGGTCCAAGGATGGACATAATAGCTATAGCAAGGAGTATGCCCGGGAATGCAAGGAATATATCGCACAGCCTCATTATAACTTCGTCTGTTTTTCCGCCGATATAGCCTGAAATAGAGCCGATAATAATGCCGATGAAAGAAGATACTCCGACTACCGCTATTCCCACCAGCAAGGATATGCGGGAACCGTATATTATCCGGCTTAAAATATCCCTGCCGAGCCTGTCTTTGCCAAAGGGGTGGTTGAAATCGGGTGTATTTAATCCCTCGTATAAATTCTGCTCCTTAGGGTCATAAGGGGCAATTATAGAAGCAAAGACGGCAGTTAAAATGAGGGATACGATTATCAAACCCCCGATGAATATCAATTTATTTTTTATCTTGCCCCTTGCCCCTTGCCCCTTGCCCCTTGTATTATTCATACTTTATCCTCGGGTCGAAGTATGCGTAAAGTATGTCAGTAATCAGATTTATTGCGACATAACTTAATGCAATAATAAGCACGCATCCTTGAAGCAATGGATAGTCCCTTGTGTTTATCGCCTGTATTGTGAGCCTTCCTATGCCTGGCCATGAAAATATGGTTTCTGTTATTATCGCACCTGAAAGCAATGCGCCGGATTGAAGTCCGACAATGGTAATAATAGGTATCATTGCATTGGAAAGGGCATGTTTTGCTATTACCGATTTTTCCCTCAATCCCTTTGCCCGTGCCGTTGTTACATATTCTTCTTTCAGGCAGTCGAGCATGCTCGAGCGGGTCATTCTGGTAAGTATTGCAGACAATGAAGTTCCAAGTGTCAGGGATGGAAGAATGAGGTGGCTAATATCGCCTCTGCCCGATACAGGCAGCCAGCCGAGATAAATGGAAAAAAAGATTATTAAAAGAGGCCCGAGCCAGAAATTCGGAATCGAGATGCCAAGAAGCGAGATAAACATCGAGCCGTTGTCTAATATTGAGTATTGCCTGTATGCAGCAATGATACCGAGGGGTATGGAGATTAGGATTGCCGCAAAGATAGCGCATGCCGCCAGTTCTGCGGTTGCCGGCAATCTCTCCATAATAAGCGTAACAACAGGCTGTTTGGAATGGATAGAGATTCCAAAATCGCCTTTAAAGGCATTTAAGATAAAGGCAGAATATTGCTCTATAATGGGACGGTCGAGTCCAAGCTCTTTTCTTAGATTTTCTTTGTCGGAAATCATTGCATTTTCTCCGAGCATCATCTCTACAGGATCGCCTGGGACAAGATGGATTATGAAAAATACGAGGGTCATTATGCCTATGACTACAGGAAAAAACATGATGAGCCTCTTTATGATATAATTTCTCATAAATATCAATACTATCGAATTTTAATGTTGTTCTTATATAAAGTTACAAGTCTTCCTGAATATTTATCGTAGGGATGATTGGATAAGAATCTTTGAACTAAAACGATTTCTTCATCGGCAGTTAGGTTTCCATGACGAATATATATAATCCCGCCTGTCTTGTCAGAAGGAAATCTCAAGGGATTTGTAAAGTGGTAATCTCTTGTTATAAGAAGCGCCTTATTTTTTACCGTCAAACTAAAAATCTCTACATCGGTAATTCCTGATGTATGAGTGTCGGCAATAGCCGTTACCTCGTGTCCGGTTTCTCTTAAAACATCCGCCAGTCCATAACTCACACTCTCATCCAAAATAATCTTCATGCAATTGCCATCTTCTCTATGGATAGATAAGAGGCATATTCAAGACATGCCAGTATGTCTTCTTTAGTCAGTCTTGGAAAATGTTTAAGTATTATATCGTAATCTTCGCCTGCTGCAAGATGACTGAGAATTATATGGACAGGAA
>CAYMMR010000189.1:0-5672 GCA_964391545.1 uncultured Nitrospinota bacterium
ATATAGGGTCAGGGGTCAATGGGCAAGAAAAAAAACAATTTATACCCTGCCCCTATTCCTTATCGCTTCTTTCGCTACTTCTCTATCGTCAAAGCGTATCTTTCTATCACCCAATATCTGATAATCCTCGTGTCCTTTTCCTGCAATAATTACTATATCCTCTCCCGACGCCCTGCTTATCGCAAATTCAATCGCCTTTCTCCTGTCGGGTATCTTTGTCCAATTTACAGGCTTGCTGACCTGCCTGTTATCCAGTATTCCCTTTTCAATTTCCTCCATTATCTTATTAGGGTCTTCGCTGCGCGGATTATCGGATGTTATTATTGCAAAATCGCTATACTCCGCCCCTATCCTTCCCATTAAAGGACGCTTTCCTCTGTCTCTATCACCTCCGCATCCGAAGACCGAAAAGATTTTATTATGAGGCAATCCTCTTGCTGCATTTAAGACATTCTTCAACGCATCGTCCGTATGGGCATAATCCACCAGCACGGTAAAATCCTGCCCCTCCTCTATCTTTTCCAGCCTGCCGGAAACGGCATCGAGCGACAGCACCCCCTTTTCAATACTCTCCCGAGAAAACCCCTCGAGAATGGCGGCCGCTATTGCTGCAAGTATGTTATATACATTATGTCTTCCGATAAGCCTCGACTCTACTTCGAATTTTCCGGATGGCGCATCACATATAAATTTAAGGCCCTTCCTGGAAATAGATATGTCTCTCGCCATTACATCCGCCCTCTCTTCTATGCCGTAACTTAAAACCCTGTCCGCCTTGACATCGTTTAATAGCCTTCGGCCATAAGGGTCGTCTATATTAATGACGGCCTTCTTCAATCCGTATTCTCTGAAAAGCCTTGCCTTGGCACCGAAATACATTTCCATAGTATTGTGAAAATCGAGATGGTCCCGGGTTAAATTTGTAAATACGCCTGTCTCGAACCTTGTCCCGTATACCCTATCCAACTCAAGCGAATGGGATGATACCTCCATGACGCAATACTTAACCTTTCTATCGGACATCTTCCTGAACAGGCCGTGAAGGTCAAGCGACTCCGGAGTTGTATTGGGGGCAGGGATAATCTCGCCGTCAAACCGGTAATCGATTGTCCCGACTATTCCGGTTTTAAAGCCCTCTGCCTCGATAATCGAGCTTATTAAATATGATGTCGTTGTCTTGCCGTTTGTCCCGGTAATGCCTATAATTGACATATCCTCAGAGGGACGGCCGTAAAACCTATCGGACATAAGCGCAAGCGCCTTTCGAGAATCAGGGACGGTTATGTATGTAACATCAGGGGCAAGGGGCAAGAGCCTGCCCCGAACTTGTTTCGGGGGGCAAGGGGCAAGTTTTTCCCTGACCCCTGACCCATGACCTCTGCCCATGATATTATTCTCCACAACCAATGCCTTTGCTCCTCTCTTTATGGCATCGCTCAAAAAATCGTGGCCATTAACCTTTAATCCCTTTACTGCAACGAATACAGAATCGTTTTCTGTTTTTCTCGAATCGCAGCACACGGCAGAGATCTCTCTATCCATATCACCATCTACCTTTATCAAATCTATTCCTTTAAAAATCTCTCTGAGTTTCATAATCGATAGGCTAAAAGGTTAAAAGGCTAAGAGGTTTTGCCTTTTCACCTTAGTGTACCCCATTCTTTTCCGATGGAACCTTTAAATACCGAAGCGACTGTCTTGCTATCTCCCTGAACACGGGAGCAGCCACCTCGCCGCCCCATGCCATGCCATCGGGCTCGTCTATAATTACAAGAATAGCCAGTCTCGGATTTCTCGACGGCACATAGCCTATAAAGGTAGATACGAATTTATCCTCGGAATATCCCTTTTTATCCTCATCCGCCTTCTGTGCAGTGCCTGTTTTACCTGCCACGCCGTATCCCTCCATCATCGCTTTTTTTCCCGTGCCGTATTTCACTGCATATTCCAGAATATCCGTAACCTCTTTGCAGGTCTTCTCGGATACGACCCTTCTCACAACCTCGGGCTTAAATTCCTTTATTGCAATACCCTCGTCTTCAATCGCCTTTACAATATGAGGTTTCATCAGAAGACCGCCGTTTGCCACGGCGGATACCGCAGTTATCAGTTGAATAGCCGTAACCGAAACCTCCTGCCCGAATGATATGGAGGCTAAGGATATACCGGACCACCTGGCTATATCTCTGACCTGTCCGGATGATTCACCCGGCATATCTATGCCTGTCTTCGAGCCTATGCCGAATCTTAATATATAATCGTATAATTTATTCGTTCCGAGCTTCTGGCCAATTTTTATTGCTCCTATATTCGAAGAATTAGAGATTATCTCTTTAACGGTGAGCCATTTATACTTATGCTCCTTTGCCTCATGAATAACCGTCCCGCCGATTTCATAAGCGCCGTTTTCGCAAAAAAATGTATCGTTCTGTCCCGCAATCCTCTCCTCTATAGCAGCAGCCGTCAATATCGTTTTGAATATAGAGCCGGGCTCGAAACTGTGTGTTATGGCATTATTTCTCCAATTGCCCTCTTTATAAAGGGCAAAACTGTTTGGATTAAACTGAGGCTGGTCTGCCATGGCCAGAATTTCCCCTGTAAATGGGTCCATAACTATTGCGGTGCCGCTCCTTGCATTATGTTTTGCTACTTGTGCCGCAAGCTCTTTTTCGGCTATATATTGAATTACCTCGTCAATAGTCAGTCTGATGTCATAACCGGATTCATCCGATTCCCTGTAATCTTCGGCAGAATTTACCCCTCTTCCACGCGCGTCTCTCTCAACCCTTATCTTGTCCGAATTGCCGCGTAAATAATCATCATAAAAATATTCGACCCCATACAGCCCCTTATTATCCGTTCCTACAAAACCAATCATCCTGGCGGCAAGCTCCCTTTTCGGATAAAATCTCCTCCCCTCTTTTAAAAGCCCTACACCTTTAATATTCAGAGACTCTACTGCCTCCGCTTCATCGGGCGTTATTTTTCTCTTAATCCATACAAATCCCTTCTCCCGATTAATTTCTCTATTCAGCCTTGCCCAATCTACATCGAGAGTTGACGAGAGCGCCTTTGCAGTCTGCATAGAATTTTCTATGGATAACGGATTTGCATAAACAGAGTCGGTCTCCACGCTCAACGCCAGATGCCTTCCTTCCCTGTCATATATGCCCCCCCTTTGAGGCGTCGAATAAAATGTCCTGTAATACTGCTTATTGGAAAGATTAAAAAGCCATTCATGCTGTTTAATCTGTATCTGATAGAGTTTTTCCCATACCGCGCCGAAGCAGGCGATGAATAATATCAAAACCAGATAAATCTTGATCTTAGTCTTCTTTTCTATATTCTCTAACCGCATACTGTAAGAACAAGGTTGAGTAGTTAAGCACACTATTTAGTTCACACTGAAAAATGACCTTTTTTTCACTTCCGTTATTTTCGGGGCACCCATCAATGATGGGTCGTGCTCTATTTTATTGAAATTATTACATTATGGAACAAAAGAAAAACTAAAAAGTCGTTCAAAAAAGTCATTTTTCAGTATCATCTATTTAATAATTACCACCTGTCCGTCCTGAGGAAATATTAAGCCAAGACGGGTATATGCTGTCTCTTCCACTTTATCCAATGATTTCAGGCTTGCCATCTCGATTTTTAAAAGATTATTATTTTGAGCGATTTTTGCCCTCTCCTTATGAAGTCTCTCGAATTCATAGTTGATATTTAATATATTAACATAGGGCCAGATATAGAATAAAATCGCAGTTATAAAGAGCAATATGCTGCCTGAGTAAAATAAAAATTCCTTAGGCTCTATTTTTCTTCTCTCTCTGTTAAAGGTATACATAAATAGTATTGAGTGTTGAGTGTTAAGTGTTGAGTGTCGAGCATTTAGTTTTTTTACTTAACACTCGCCACTTAACACTATTTTTTCGGCTGCCCTCAGTTTTGCGCTCCTCGACCTCGGATTTCTTTCAATCTCTCCTTCGGAAGGAGTCGCAGGTTTTTTTGTCAAGATTTTTATAATGCCCTTTTTCCCGCATACGCAGCGAGGCATATTCGGAGGGCAGATACATCCCCGCTCCAACTCTTTAAATAGATTTTTAACAATCCTGTCTTCGAGCGAATGGTAAGATATGACACATATCCTGCCTCCGATATTCAAAATATCGACCGCATCCCTCAGCGCATCTTCCAATACCTCTATTTCGCTGTTTACGGCTATTCTTACGGCTTGAAAAGTCTTTGTAGCAGGGTGTATCCTCTCCGGCCTGTAAGCAGGAGGTATCGCAGAAACCACAATATTCGATAATTGAGATGTGGTCTTAATCGGAGTTCTGCCCCTTTCTCTGACTATTGCACGGGCTATCTCTTTTGCCCATCTCTCCTCGCCATACCTCCGTATTATATCTCTCAACTCATTTTCCGATTTGTTATTTATAATCTCGAATGCAGTAATTCCGGCGCTTCTGTCCATCCTCATATCGAGAGGCGAATCTTTAGAAAAACTAAATCCCCTTTCTGCCGTCATTAACTGTCTCGTCGAAACGCCCAAATCAAAGAGTATGCCGTTTACATTAGATATGCCTGCCCTTTCTCTAACTATGTTTTTTATATTTTTAAAATTTTCATGAAAAATAAATGCCCTCTCTTTATAGAGAGATAATCTGTCGCCGGCAAATTTTATCGAATCCTCATCCCTGTCTATGCCGACAAGAATGCCTTTGGGAGAGCTTTTTTTAAGTATATATTCGGCATGCCCCCCATCTCCAAGGTTGGCGTCAACATATATTTTATCCGGTTCGCACCGAAGAAAATCAATTACCTCATCCAAAAGAACAGGAACATGAATCACAATTTTATAAAAATCCAATCTCCATAAGCTTATCGGGCAGCGCCCTCACCTTTTCCTTAACCCCTTCTTTAAATTCATCCCATTTATCTTTGCTCCATATTTCAATCTTGTTCCTTATGCCAAGCACCGCCACATCTCTTTGAATTCCTGCAAAATCTCTCAATGTCGGAGGTATAAGTATTCTCCCCTGATTGTCCAGAGAGCACTCGGAGGCATTGGAATATATTATACGAATTATATCCCCTATCTCTTTTTGCATAGTGGATAAAGCCCCAAGCCTTTCCTCTATCCCCGTCCATTCTGCCGTAGGATAAGCAACAATATAAGGCTGGATATAGGTGAGAATCAATTTCCCGGCATACTTGCTGTTAAGTATCTCCCTGAACTTTGAAGGGATGCTCAGTCTTCCTTTTGAATCGAGAGCCTGAAGAGATTGCCCAATAAACATAGATTCGATTTCCCTACTATAAGTTTTTAAATTCTACTTTATCCCACTTTACCCCACAATTTGACAATAACATACCACTATATAAAAATTTGTCAAGAAAAAAGTAGCGAAAAAAGGGAGATTTTACAAACAAGGGAAAAAATCAATAATTTTTGACACAGATTTGCACTGATTGGATATGATTTTCATAGCTTTTTTATTTCTGTGTTATTCATAATTTATCTGTATCTTTCAGTGTCTTTATTTTTTTATCTTTCTCTGTGTCCTGCGTTTAAGATTAGCCTTTTTTTGTTTGTGGCTAAGCCACGCTGTAACTTCTGCGTTTTATAATTTTCTCGACATGAACCTAATTTTGCGTGTATATAATTT
>CAYMMR010000190.1:0-5619 GCA_964391545.1 uncultured Nitrospinota bacterium
CGGAATGACAAAAATACACAGATATAGGACATTAATATTACAGGTATCAATAAATGAATAAACCATTAAGCAGTATCGTTTTAAAAGAGATTGAAGAGAGATACCTCTTTGGAATTTTAAAGAATATAACAGGAGAAAGGGTCGGAGGCATAAGCCTTACCATGTTAAGAGGGGATGCATCGGACAGGAGATATTTCAGGGTTGGATACAAGACCCAAACTCCTAACTCCGTTATTATAATGGTCTTATCCAATCATTATAACGGGGAGCTTCCTTTTATAAATGTACAGCAGCATTTAAAAAGGTGCGGGGTGCCGGTCCCCGAGATTTATCACTATGATAAAGAGAGAGGTTTTCTGTTTTTAGAAGACTGCGGAGATACTACTCTGGAGGAATGGCTGAAAGGCAAGGATATAGCTGTGATAAAAGAATATTACAAGAAGGCGATTGACTCGCTTTTGAACATACAGATAAAGGGGAGCGATGGAAACATCGGGGATTGCATAGCCTTCGGGCTGAAATTTGATGTGGAGAAGCTCATGTGGGAAATGAACTTCATGATTGAGCATGCGATTTTCGGCCTTTTAGGCAGGAGGATTGATGACGGAGAACTGGATATCATGAGGGAATACCTTTTGGATTTATGCAGTATATTGTCTAACCAGAAGCAGTATTTGAACCACAGGGATTATCACAGCAGAAATATTATGGTTAAAGACGGCAAACTGATGTTTCTCGATTTTCAGGATGCCCGGATGGGACCATGCCAATATGACCTTGCATCTCTTCTCAAAGACTCATATACGATATTGGATGATAAATTGGTTGACAAATTTATCGAATATTACATCGGCAGCAAGGAGAAGATGGAGGGGGAGACGATAAACAGGCCTGAATTCATAAGGATTTTCGATTATATGAGCATCCAGCGGAATTTAAAGGCAATCGGGACTTTTGCATACCAGAAGACGGTAAAGGGAAATGATAGATACATGGAGAGCATCCCGCCTACGCTGAAATACATAAAGACTAATCTTGAAAAATATGAAGCGCTTTCGGGGCTTAAGGGGCTTTTATATAAATACCTCTTATGAGCCTATTTTATGAGGATTATCATATTTTTTACTTGGCAAAATCCGGTATATTTCGATTTAAGCACAATTAAAACTCTGCGCATTTTTCAAAATTTTCTTTAAGGAGGTTAGATGGTAACACAGGATAAAGTATTAGGGGCATTAAGCGCGGTTATGGATCCCGATTTAGGAAAAGATATAGTATCCCTGAATTTTGTCAGGGATATTAAAATCGAGGGCGGCAAGGTGAGCTTTAAGCTTGTCCTGACAACTCCGGCATGCCCTTTAAAGGCGAAAATAGAGGGAGATGCAAAGGCTGCCGTATTATCCGTTAAAGGTGTAAAGGAGGTATTAATCGAAACAAGTTCTGAGGTTCCTTCCGCAAAGACGCTTCCAGAAAAGGAGTGCATACCGGGGGTTAAGAATACTATTGCCGTGGCAAGCGGTAAAGGAGGGGTGGGGAAATCCACAGTCGCAGTAAATCTTGCAGCGGCTATTTCAAAAAGCGGAGCGAGGGTCGGTCTGCTCGATTTAGATATATACGGACCGAGCATTCCTACCATGATGGGCATCAACGAGCCGATACATACGACATCGGGCGGGAAGATGAATCCGATTATAAATTATGGAATCAAGATGATGTCCGTAGGGTTTTTGCTCGATGAGGATGCGCCTCTTATATGGCGCGGCCCTTTGGTAATGCAAATAGTAAAGCAGTTTTTAAAAGATGTTGAATGGGGGGAATTGGATTACCTTGTGATTGACCTCCCGCCCGGCACCGGAGATGCCCAGTTGACTTTGGCGCAGACAATTCCGCTTACCGGAGCAGTAGTCGTTACCACACCGCAGGATATTTCCCTTATCGATGCAAGACGTGCAATTGTAATGTTCGAAAAGATCGGCGTGCCTGTGCTGGGGATTGTCGAGAATATGAGTTATTTCCTATGCCCGCACTGCGGCGAAAAGACAGAGATATTCAGTTCCGGCGGCGGAGAAAAGACGAGCCGGAAATACGATATTCCCCTAATAGGAAAAATACCCATAGACACCGAAATAAGGTCGGGCGGAGATTCCGGAAATCCGATTGTAATTTCGAATCCAAAATCGCCTCAGACCTTGGAATTTATGACGATTGCAGGTGCGGTGGCCTCGATGATAAGCATACTTGATATGAAAAAATAAAGTTAAAAGTTTATAAAGTTATAAAGTTGTTGAACTTTATGGACTTTAGGAACTTGATAACTTTATGAACTTTCAACCGGTCAGGGGTGTTCCTCCACCCATGTATCGCCGTCTACCGTTACTTCCTTCTTCCATATAGGGACTATCTTTTTCAACTCGTCTATACACCACTGGCAGGCAAGGAATGCCTCTTTCCTGTGCTGTGAGACTGCTATAATAAGAACGATGTTTTCGGCTATCTCGATTTTCCCTACCCTGTGTATTATCCCTACATCGAGGACATTGAATTTAGATATTGCATCTTCTCTTAGCAAATTCAGCTGTTTTTCGGCCATGCCGGGATAATGCTCGAAGAAAAGGTTTTTTATCGTCTTCCCTTTGGAGAAATCCCTGGCTGTGCCGAGAAACACAGCAACCCCTCCGGCATTTTTAAATTTTCCCCTGAGATTTTTTATTTCCGTATCTATATTAAAATCTTCTATTTGAATACGAACCATAATTTTCTAACCCCACCCAATCCCCCCTTAAATTAAGCAGGGAATAGAAGGGGGGTTACCAAAATGCGTTTTTAATCATCTCAATTCCGCTTCTGCCTTTAGAAATATCAACTGCCACAACATCGAATCTGCAATTCATATTTTTTATCTTCTTGTGCGCAAGAAAATAGAGCGCAAGTTTTTGAAGCTTTCTTTGTTTTGGCGATGTAACTGTCTGCTGCGGCCGGCAAAAGGAAGAGGAATTCTTCGTCCTCACTTCTACAAAACATAGGATATCTTTATCGAGCGCAATTATATCAATCTCTCCGATTTTGCATCGGTAATTTCTTTCGATAATCCTGTATCCCGACTTTTTTAGAAAATCAGCAGCCATGTCCTCGCCGACTTTTCCTGTTTGCTGACGATCCATATTAAAGACAATATTCCTTGACCCCTTTAAAGCTTTTCCTGTGAATCTCGCAGGGACCGAATTTCTTTATCCTCTTTAAATGCTCAGCAGTGCCGTATCCTTTGTGTTTGGCAAACAAGTATTGAGGGTGCTTTGCGTCATATTTCAGCATAAGCCTGTCTCTGGTTACTTTGGCGATAACAGAAGCTGCGGCAATAGACTGGCTTAATGAATCCCCTTTTTTAATCTGGAGCTGATTTATCCGGGAGGCAATACCCGTTATTCCATCTATAATAAGCATATCGGGAACGACCGTAAGACTCGAAACGGCATGAGTCATGGCTTCTTTTGTAGCTTCAAGGATATTTATATTATCTATGACATCCGAAGAAATTATTCCTATGCCGATAGATATAGCTTTTTCCTTTATAACCGAGAATAATCCCTCTCTCTCCCCTGCGGTCAGTTTTTTGGAATCGTCAATGCCGTCAATAACCGTTCCCTCCGGCAGTATGACCGCCGATGCAACCACAGGACCCGCAAGGGGTCCCCTCCCCGCCTCATCAATCCCTGCGATAACTTTACAGCCTGAGTTAAAAAAATCTCTATCAATTCCGGAGCCTATAATCATGCTGTCTGACAGACTTAAAATGTCCGCCCTACATCATCTTCTCTTCTACTTTTGCAGCCTTGCCCTTTTTGCCTCTCAGGTAATAAAGCTTTGCCCTTCTTACATGCCCCGTCTTTACGACCTGAATCTTCTCGATTCCCGGCGAATGGATTGGAAATTTTCTCTCTACTCCTATTCCGTAAGATACCTTACGGATAGTAAAGGTTTCTCTTATGCCGCTGCCTTTTTTGGAAATTACAATACCCTCTATCATCTGGACCCTTTCCTTTTCGCCTTCTATTATTTTTGTATACACCTTTAGGGTATCCCCTACTCTAAATTCGGGAATATCCTTTTTTAACTGTTCTTTTTCAACCGCCCCTATTATTGGATTCATTCTCCTCTCCTTTCTGTTTTTAACATTATCTCCCTAACAACCTATCCAATATTATTGCAACCGCCCCCCTCACAGGGAGGTGATTGTAGTCCGTAATCCCTTCCACAGGCTCAAGCCTGTAATCGGCGCTGTCTATTATTCCCCTTTCCAGTCCCCATCCGGTTCCGAAGAGAAACAAAAACAAGTCCTTCTCATTGCTAATCTTCGATTTTAATCCGTTAAAGCTTATACTATTCGGAAATTTCCTTGCATCCGTTACGATTATCTTTGGCGTTTCTCCCGCCTTCTTTTTTACATCCTCTATAACTTCCGATAGCCCGCCAACGGCAGATACATTCAGGAACGCCTCCCTTCTTGTCGGGTTATATTCCGCGCCATAACCTTCTACCCAATGAGCCAATATCCTATGCACAAGCTCCCTCTGCGCCGGCAGAGGCGTCAGCACATAAAATCGTGCTATGCCATAAGTTCTCGCCGTTCTTGCTATGTCGTGAACATCTAAAGTCGTAACAGAGGTTGCTACAACATCGCCTTTTTTATTATAAACCGGATAATGAACCAGCGCTATAAATATATTATTATGAATTTTCAATATTCGAGTAAATTATATATCTGCGGATTAATCTTTTTTTGTCCTTTTTATCTCCTTCAATATCTCCATGTCTTCATCGGAAAGCTCTATTCCTGCCAGCATATCGGGCCTTTTCTCCAATGTTCTTTTAAGAGCCTCTCTTTTCCTCCATCTCGATATTTTTTCATGGTCGCCGGAGAGCAGAATATCGGGCACTTCGTATCCCCTGAAACTTGCGGGCCTTGTATAATGCGGATACTCAAGCAGATGAGACGAAAAGGAATCTTCCGCTGCCGATGCCTCGGCTCCGAGAACGCCCGGAATCAATCTCACAACCGCATCTGCCAGAACCATAGCGGGGATTTCCCCGCCTGTAAGTATGTAATCGCCTATGGATACCTCGTCGTCTACAAAATGCTCCCTTATCCTTTCATCAACCCCCTCGTATCTTCCGCATAATATCGTAATTCTATTTTCCAGAGATAATTTCTTTGCCTTCTGCTGGGTAAAAGGCTCGCCCTGCGGGGTCATCATTATAACCCTCGAAGGAGATTTTTCGTTTATCCTTTCAATTGCCTCTGCAATAGGCTCCGGCTTCATAACCATGCCTGCGCCACCGCCGTAGGGATAATCGTCCGTAACTCTATGTTTGTCGCGGGCAAAATCTCGCAGGTTATGGACAATTATTTCGGCAAGCCCCTTTTCTATCGCCCTTTTGATTATACTCTCATTAAAAGGGGATGAAAACATCTCGGGGAAGATGGTAACGATATTAATTTCGAGACCGCTCAAGCACCCCTCAGAAAAAAGTAAAAAATTAAATAGGACACAGATTTTCACAGATACACACAGATGACTGCAAAGCAGTCACCCTGAGCGTTAGCGAAGGGTCTTAATTAAT
>CAYMMR010000191.1:0-5547 GCA_964391545.1 uncultured Nitrospinota bacterium
TTCCGAGGGAGATAAAAAATCCTCTCCCCCGTGTGTATTGGAGGAGAGGATTATCAGACTGCACAAAATAATAAACGAGGCTACTTTTTCCCGCATGGATTCTTCATAGCACAGGGATGCTTCATCCCGCACGGATGTTTCATGCCACAGGGATGTTTCATTCCGCAAGGGTGCATTGCCTCTCCCTCTACTTTAGGCTGCGCCTGAACATAAGCTGCCAATGCTGTCATCTCCAGAGAATTCCAGCTTAACGGCTTGCCCTGTATCGGGTTGAGCATGCAGAAATTTATCATCTGGTCGAGGGTCAGAATGTCGTTAGCCATCTTAATATATTTTGGGAATGGCTCTTTCTTTAAAGGCACATCACCGGAATGGCAGGTGGCACAGGATATACCCGATTTGCCAAGTTTATCGTTGTTCCAGAGCTTTTCGCCCATCTCCATGAGTTTTACGCTGTCGGTAATCGTTACCTTTCTAATAGGTTTCGGTTTTTCTTTCGCGGCGCAAGGGTTTTTTGCTGCGCATGGATTCTTTGCAGCGCATGGGTTTTTTATTGCACATGGATTTTTTGCTGCACAAGGGTTCTTCTTTGCATGAACATCATTACTCCCTAACATTATTAATGGCAATACCAATAAAGCCGTCCAGATTATCTTTTTCAAATTCATGAATTTTCCTCCTTTTTTAAAGAGATTACAGCGATTTTAGAAAGATTACAGCGATTTCTCGCCAAGTAATAATCTCTGTAATCAAGGGCTGAACGATCTTTGTGAAGCCCTATCAAAAGAATTTTACCCATACGATTGCCAAAATCACAATACCCAATATACCTGCCATAAGTTTTTCATGGATGCACATCCCCTCCTTTTCCTTACAGCCTTTTAATGAACACATAAGAGACATAGCCTCACCTCCTTTATAGAAAGAGTTATCAACTACCATTTTGCCCTATGGGCATCCTTATTTTTCTCTGCCCATTCATAATGCTCGCTAAATTTTATCCAGAATTCCGCCTTCTCTTTCTCATGGCAGCGGACACACTCTCCTACCTTTTTCATATCTTTAATAGTATCTTCATCTAAGGAACTCTGGTTCGGCTGGGAAAAGACAAGCTGAGGATTCCCCTTTTCATCCATCATCCTGTCGGGGTCGCCGATAAACTGTCTGCCGGAGGGATACTTTTCCGTTTCGCTGCCGCCGAGCCCCATTACATAATTACTGTTATGGCAGTCATTGCACCCCCTCATCCCCCTCCGCTGTATGGTATGGGGCTGTGCAGAAGCCCGGACATAAGAGGTAATACCCTTTTTATTAAAGGCAAAGAAATCCTTTATCTTTTTTCCATCCTTATCGATCTCCGTAAAATTTACCGCACATCCCAGTTGAAACGGCGCAACCTTCCCTTTTTGGTTTATGCCGAGTATGGTATCTTTCCATTTAGTGGCAAAATTCTCCGCCATTTTCCATGCGCCCGGACTCTCCTCGCCTGTGAGAAGGTCTTTCCCCATCTTTGTCCTGTCAACTTCAAAGTGGCATCCGTAGCAGTTTACCTGTTTTACTGCATGGCAGGCATAACACTCGAGCTTTTCTATATGGGCGGGTATTGCCATCTGGACAGGCATAAGATTCTTCTCTTTGAGGAAATTCAATGTCGGGACAATATGCTTTGCCCCGTCATATTTCGATGTAAGCACATATTTATCCCCATCTTTTTCGATATTTGGTATCGGTGCCCCTCTTATACCCTTCATTGTCGGCGGCGAATCGGGCATCCCATGACAACTCTCGCATCTAATCTCCACAGCCTGCCATTTTTTAATATATATATTTCCGTCCCCCATAATCTCCTTTGAAATATGGCAGTCAATGCAGTGCATCCCCTTTTCATAGTGAACATCCGGAACATGCCCTTTAAGCTCTCCTGTATAGCTTACGCCAATCCTGTTTCCTCCCTTATGGCACCTCACACATTGGGATGACGGAATCTTTGTTGTGATTCTGTGAGTCTTTGAATAACCGAGCTTGCCCTTTATTGTCGGGTCCCCGCCCTGATATGCAGCATCGTCGGCAGTAGGCATGTGGCAGGCAGCGCATCCGCTCGAGCGGTAAAATAAAGGCTTCTTATCTCCTGCTGCCCATAGATGACATTTTAGACAGGACTTCCTCTCCATTTCTATCGAGAGATGCGTATCCGAAGGCGGCAATGGTTTTAATTCATTCCCATTTTTATCTTTCACGCCTTTAAGCGATAGGGTATAGTTTATGAATCTATCATCCGTAAAATCATTGGAAAAAAGCGCGCCTGCAATCCCCCCGGGATTATTTGCCATTGGAGAGATAAGAATTCTGTCAACATGATGAGTCTCGCCCCTTACCTTTACGCTGTCATCTCCCGCATGACATTGACCGCAGGTCTTATCGATAATCCTCAAATCCGAGGGATTTGCATACATCCCATTATGCGCCTCTAATTTTGTTACAGCATCGGGATTGCCCTGATGGCACCCTGTGCAGTCCCATCCCCTCTTTCCTTTTAAAGACGGCAGTATATGCCACGATGGGAACTCCTCTATGCCTTCATGGCAGGAAAGGCACCCCTTAGATTTCGCCAATTTTTTTGTGGTTGTCTCGAAACCTTTGTCCTCTGCTGCAAAAAGAACCTGAGACGGGAAGAAAAAAATCGCCGTAATTAAAAATATAACCATATTGCAAAAAAGGGTTTTTGCAGAACACTCAAATATGCTTCGCCTCATATTTTTATCCCTCCTTTCTTTTTGAATACCGATAAAATACATCCATTTGTTAAATTTTGCAATAGTTATTTTAATTACCTCTCCTTGCTGTTCCAGCTTTTAAAATTCAGCAGATTCATTGTAGTTATCTTGTATCTCTCGACTGCTACCTGTATCTTGGTTTTATCCTCGTTAGACAGAGTCCTTGCCGCTTCGAAAAACCTGTCTATCTTTACATCCATGTTCATTAATCCGTCGAGATATATCTTTGCTGCATCTTCTCTGGTCATAATTTTATCCTCTATTTAAGCAATGAGCAATGAGCAACGAGCAATGAGTTTTTTTACTCGTTGCTTTCCACTCATTGCTCGTTGCTATTTTTTACACCTTAAATTTTTCTACGAGCTCTTCGAGATTTTTTGCAAGCCCCTTTAAATGCGTTACTGACTCCGATGCCTTGCCTGCGCCTTCCGTAGTCTCTTTGCATACTGTGGAAATATCCTCTATATTCGATGTAATCTCCTCTGCCGCAGCGGATTGTTCCTCCGTAGCAGTAGCTATCTGGTTAATCATTTCCGTAACATTCTCTACCAGCCTTACTATCTTATTAATTGATTCGCCGGCGCTGTTAGAAAGCTCTACCCCTTTTTTTACCTCTGTTGTTCCGTCTTCCATCGTTTTCACGGCCTCTATGGTCCCTGTTTGTATCTTTTTTATCATGCCTGCGATTTCTTTCGTTGCCTTCGTAGTCCTCTCTGCCAGCTTTCTCACCTCGTCCGCTACTACCGCAAAACCCCTGCCTTGCTCCCCTGCTCTTGCTGCCTCTATAGCAGCATTCAATGCGAGGAGGTTTGTCTGGTCTGCTATATCGTCAATAACTGCTATTATCTTGCCGATTTCATCCGAGCTTTTTCCAAGCTCTCCTATAGCCTTTACGGATTCCTCCACGGATTTCGAGATTTGGAGCATACCCTGAACCGTAGCCTCGACCTTCTTGCCTCCGTCGGCAGCGGCATCCACTGCCTCCTTTGCGGATTTAGCCGCATCGGATGAATTTTTTGCCACCTCCGCCACGGTAGAAGACATCTCAGCCATAGAGGTTACTATCTGAGTAACCTGCTGGCTCTGTTTTTCTGCGCCGCCAGATGTTGCAGAGACGATCTTTGACATCTCGTCAACGCCTGATGCTACCCTTTCAGTATCCCTTCTTATTCCGATTACCATCTCTTTCAGATGATTCTTCATTTTATTAAGGGCATTGCCGAGCATGCCTACCTCGTCTTCCGATGCAACATTTAGGTTTTCCTGTGAGAGAACGCCGTCTGCAATTCCGTCGGCAAGGGATGCGTTGTCCCGTATCGGTTTTATAACCCCTCTTCTCAAAAACGACACCAATGAAAAAAGTGCGATTGCCGTTACCGTAACACCCGAAGCAACCATAATGGTAGTATTCTTGAGAACCTTTACCTTTATTTCCGACAGCCCTTTTTCCGTATTCTTCTTTTGGAGCTTAACCTGCTTGTCCCTATTGGCTATCTGCTTATTTATGGAGATATTTTCTTTCTCGACCTCCTTATCTACCATATCTATCTGCCTCAAAGTCTCTTCACGGGGTAGGGATACGAGAAGCACACCCCTTAAAGCATTGTTCGAGCCGTGACAGGCATGACATTCATCATTATTGGGGATAGGGGTTATTAATGTCATAGCCATCGTTCCATCTTCGTCCTCTTCCTCTACGAGCTGTTCTATTTTGCTTGCCGCCACATTTTTTATTATGCTAAGCCTGTTATCTTCGACAGGCTTTTTAGGTTCCTCTCTCCTCGATTCGAATGCCTTTGTCCCGAGCATTCTGTTTACATCCGATATGGTCTTATTATCGAGGAATGCCTGCTCCCCGAGATATTTACCTGTCCGCAGAACCATAACATCTTTAAAGACTTTCCTCTTTCTCACACCTTCGAGCCAGTCTGCTACAATATTTGCGTTTCCAGTTGACATCATATCCTGTATGGTTTCGATTAATGTCAGCCTTGCCAGATTCAAAGTCCTTTTCTCGGACTCTTCCACATTTTCCACCATTAACCCGCCGAGGCTTTGATATTCCTTTAAGCCCTTTTTAAGCGCAGATATTTCCTGCGAGCCGTTCTCCTCTATTTTTTTAATCCCGTCTTCGATTAATTGCGAGGTTTTATTCAAAATATCGTTATTCGCGATAAGGGTTAAGAGGACTTGAAATCCGAAGCCCAAAACAAGGACAATGGAGACGAATAACGATACCTTTGTCTGGAGGCTTAGTGATTTCCAATTTGCCAATAGTTTCATAAAAATCTCCTGTGTTGTTCTCGTTCCAACGCTCCGCGTGGGAACAAGAAACTTGACAGGATTAACAGGATTGACAGGATTAATTTTTGAATGTTTTTATCCTGTTTTATTCCTTCGACTTCGCTCAGGACAAGCTCTGTATATTCTGTCTAAAATCAAGTCCTTGTTCCAAGCGGGAGGGTAAAAATAAACCTTGCCCCTTTTTCTTCCTCGCTCTCTACCCACACCTTCCCGCCGTGATGCTCTATTATATTCTTTACTATCGAAAGACCAAGCCCTGTCCCCTTTTTAACCTTCTCCTTACCTGTATCCAGTTGAACGAACCTGTCGAATATTTTTTCGTGATATTCCACCGGTATTCCCGAGCCTGTATCTTCTATCAGTATTTTTATCTTTGCGCCGTTTTTTAAAGCAGATGCGGTTACAGTTCCACCCTGAGGCGTAAATTTAATTGCATTGCTTAAAAGATTCGATACAACCTGCCTTATCT
>CAYMMR010000192.1:0-3941 GCA_964391545.1 uncultured Nitrospinota bacterium
AAACCCAGTCCTTTAAACTCATTTTAATCCCTCCTTTCTTTTTTAAATTTGACTCCTTGTCTATATAATGCAATTTCAAAACAAAAAATGAGGTTTTGGAAAAGATTTTTTGAATTTTTTTAAAAAAAGATTTAATAAGGGGTAAAATTTTGTGAGTCGATTAAAAAAAACCTATCAGGGAGGGGCTAGGAGTCAAATCAAAAAAAGGAGTTAAAACCCCTGTCCCCTGATAGGTATAGGTGTAGGTGTATTTATTTTATAGATGGAAGGAATTGAGATAAGGATATTGCTTGTTTTCCGCTCTTTGCCAATTCCCATGCTTTCTTTTTTACGAGTGTCGCTTCTTTGTTCTTGCCCCGTGACTCAAGCCTTTCGGTGTATTTGCTAACCTCATCAGCGAATTTATTATAAGCAGAAGTAGATTTTAGCTTTTCTATTGCATCGCTGTAGGACCAGCCTTGGGATACTTTGAATGTGCCTGTAAACCCTGAAAATGAATCACCAAATACTTTGATCCCCGCTACCATCAAGGCTGGCTTGGTTGACAGGGTTACAAGAGTATTGCCACATTTGATGTTTTCTATCGATATATCAAACTGGCAAGGGGATGTATCCCTAATTGCGTTTTGATACATTTCTTTTATCAAAGGATCCTCTACGCTTGTTATTGCTCTCGATATGGATGTATTTGCAAGGAGTATAAAATCTGAGTAATTAAGCCCCGATACGATTATATCGCCTCTGTCGTCTTTACTAACCTCTGCCTCTACCTCTGTGATATCGGATGTAAGATAAAGATATGCCTGTCCGATTATTGATCCGTATAGGCTCAGGCAATTACGATATTCCCTGATACTGTCCTCATCTGCAATGTTTGCAATATATGCCCTGCTCTGGACTGCATTACTGATGTAGCTTGCTTTGATTGTGTCAATAACTCCGGGTCGTATCTCTGCCGTCAATTCAAAGTCTGCAGGGAGTTTAGGCTTACTGATAACCTTACAAGTTAAAAAAGGCTCTGTGTCCTTTTCATACTTGATAAGGCTGTTTAAAAATAAGGTTTCAAGGGATAGGGTGATATCTACACCCTTTGAGTTCATAGCCTGCTCTATTTGCTTGATAGCCTCCTGGGTCTGTTTATCAAGACCCTTGCTGATTGTTTTTGATTCCTTCTCGCCTTTCGATTTCTTTTTTTCCTTGCTCTTTTTGATGTTCTGGGATTTCTCCTTATCAATTTTTTTCTGCTTGCCGGTATCTACAGAGGCGTCAAAGGCGTAGGCAGGATTGATAAGAAGTAATGATATTAAGATTGTGATTAGTGTTTTCATTTATCCTCCTTAATGGCGTCTAAAGTCCGTTTCAATATTAATAGCCTTTCGTAAGGGCTTCTGGTGTTGTTGATCCTCGTGAGTGCTTCTGCTGCTGTTTTGCCATGTTTTGGGTCGCCTTCCAGATTTAGTAATGCATATCTCATGCTATTAGATTGGGTTATACTATATCTGATTTTGACACTACAGATTAACGGATCATTCATCCTGCCATATTCGCAATTAAGTCCCCATGTAGTCGTTAATTTATGTGTTGGCATCCCAAATTGTCCGGGAAGGTTGCCTATAGTCTGATTAGGTCCTGAGTAGATATAACTTCCCTCAGTGCCGATGTGACTGTGTGTGCAGGATGCATAACTTGAAAAACCATGCATCTTGTTTAGATACTGATTTTGTCCAATATCAAAATATAATTCCTCAAATACCTCCAGAAATTCTGCTCTTGTGATTATCCCCTTAAATTCCTCTAACCTGTTTAGAATCTCAACCGACCTTGGAGCTACATAATCGCAGGCCTGCAGAAATGCTTGGAAGAGCGCGGGGTCTGCTGGGAATAACCCGCTCCTTACAAGCTCTGGTATATGAGGATTATGGGCATACGCTTTTCGGTTGTATCTGGCAGCGATCTGGTAAACCTCAGCAGTTAAGTCAACCTCAAAACTAAAATTCTGGCCGCTCTGTTGTGATTCCTCTCTCCCCTGCGCGAAGGCAGAAGAGGATAAAGAGATGATAATTATTAGCGATATAATTATATTTGTCATTGTTCCTCCTGTTTCAACCGATTATTCAGTCCTCTTAGTTCCCCTCCTCTTTATTTAAAAGGTAAAGGTAAAGGTAAAGGTAAAGATTTTTCCTCTACCTATGCCTCTACCTTTACCTATGCCTTTATCTCTGTCTATCCCTTGTTATCTCCTCCATTTGTTTTTCGGATGGCACAAATGGTTTACAGGATATGATTGATAAAACTCGTGAGTTGTAGATTGCCTTAAATTCCGGTTTCCAATAGAGAGGTTTTTTAACTCCCGTGTGCCCGATTTCATACTCTCCCACACCAGTGTAACTGACAGGGAATTTTAATGTTAATTCAACTACGCCTCTGCTCTCACCGGATACTACCCATGTCGCCCGGTAGTGTTGAATTGAGGGGTTAGCCCACGAATTAGCCCATGGTCCTATATAATTACCGGGTTCAGTCTCGATTGATATTGTGATCGGGATTGAATTAAAAATCCCGGCAATCTCCTCAAATGTTTTACCGTCAATTTTATCTCTAACATCTCTACACAAAGTAGCATCATCATGAAGTATTGCCTCTCTCTCTTTAGTATAGGGGAGGCACGCTATCCCAATAAAAATAAAAAATGATATTAACATTATTTTTCTCATAAATTTTCTCCTATTAGAAATCCAAAGGCTCAACTGTATCACAATAAAATCCGCCGTCCCATGGATGCGCTTTATTCTCAGGCATAATGAAATTAACTCTTACATATAATGTAATCCTCTGTCCGGCATCGTAACGATAGAAATTCCACACTCCCACAGAATTATATGGACTGCCTAATATCTCCGCTACTTTGTGCATCGGTTTTCCCCGGACTGTTTCGGCGATCCGCGAGCATAGTCTAAATGTTGTCTGGTTTGTCTCGGGATTAGGTAGATGCGCTTTTACGCATCCTATAGTTGTTACTGCTACTAACATAATTACTGCTAAAATTATCTTCTTCATTTTAGACCTCCATGTTTTTTTCTCCCCCGGCACCACTCCAGGGGAGTTCGTCAAAGGGCGTGGTCCCCTGTATTTATTTTATCCCCTGCTTTCTCAGTTCATCAGCGTATTCGCAACTGTCCTTATCCCCTAGTTCACAGGCCTTGACAAAATCAAGTAGTGCCTGATCCTTAACCCTGCCGACCATTTTCATTAATCCTCTGCCCTTATATGCGGGCGCATAGTTAGGGTCAATCTCAATCGATTTGTTGTAATACATTAATGCTTTCTTGCTCTTCTGAACAGTCAGAGTGCTCGGATCGTCCATGATTTCATCCGCTTCGGCGGTCATGTCCTGTGGGGTTTCAGGGTTTCCTCCCTTATATAATTTTGTAATATCTTTTTTCAGTTTGTTAAGGCTTGCTTTTGCTTGCCCTAATGCATCACTATTTATTAACCTACTACCACACCCTGAAGACATTACTGCAACCGATAAAACCATCACTACTACAAATATCTTTCTCATACATCCTCTCCTTGCCCATAAGGGCATTACAAAGTAGCGGTATTGCTACTCTTGTTTAGGTAATACATCTATGAAAATCCCTTTGATAGTATTGACAAAACTGTCATGAGAAAATTGGACAAAGTTAGCCTCAAAAAGCTGTTTACAATACTCCCCTGCCTGCACGACTTTCTGTTGCTTCTCTTTCTTTTCCAGCTCTGCTGCTTCTTTTAAAAGCTGCCTTGCTCGTTCCCTCATTGCCTTTGGATTCTTAACCATTTTTTTTAGCTCACCTCCTTTCTCCTTGCCTATATAATGCAATTTTCCCCTTGTTTTTTTGCTCAAATCTAAAAATAATCACAATTTTATTGAACTATCCTCTTTACCTGCCTTCTCCTCT
>CAYMMR010000192.1:4041-5537 GCA_964391545.1 uncultured Nitrospinota bacterium
CCTGCCTCTCTCTCCTCTCTACCTGCCTTTTCCTCTGCCTTATCCTCTGCCTTTTCCTCATCCAGCGCATTTGCAAGAGGTTCATCGGTATCGATAAGATTATTAAGAGTAAATATATCTTTTAAGATAAATGGTTCAGTCGGATTAAGATAATTTTTAAAGCTCAGGACAGTTTTAGTAATATCGTATCCTGATATTTTTAGATACAAATTCAGTTTTGGCAAATTTATAATCTCGGATGCCATCACTAACCTCTTTACAATTTCCTTGCTCGACAGGGTGACTCCGTCCCGCTCATCCTCGACTCCCATACTTAGATTTTGATCTATCCTTAATACTTCTGTATCCCCTATTCTTCTCGAAAGATGCTCGGCAGAGTAATCATCGCTACATGCGAAGATAGCACAACTTGAACAATTGTCTAAAATAGTCTTCGCCTCTTCCCTGCCATAAACTTTTTCGAGTTGCGCCACATCCTGGATGCCTATCCATGCGCTCGCCCCTCTTTTACGGCCTCTTGTTAAAAGGTTAGTAATGGAGGGCAGTTTTTGTAATGAGGGGAATTCGTCAAGAAGTAAATAAATTCTCCTGTCAAAACTCTCAGGCAATAATAAAATTTTCTGTGAAAGCTGGTCAATAAAAAGAGAAAGGATAGGCTTGAGGGTTTCTTTGCTTTTTTCAGTGTTAACTATAAAAATAAATCCCGGTTTTTCATCTTGTAGCCAATTTGTTATGGAGAAATCTCCATCATTCTGTGATACATACTCAAATGATTTGGTATATTGACTCATTACCGAAAAGATAGACCCTACCCTATCTCCCTTCCCTGTTTCTTCAAGGTGTCGGTATCCTCTTCTCGTGAATTGGGATTGAAACCATCTCGATAAGGTTTTTCTATCCTCGAATACGGCCTTGTAGATATCCATGTTTGTGGCTTTCTCTCTTTTTTGTATATACAGAGAGCGTAAAATAGATACAAAAACATCCTGGGCGGCGCGGTTCCAGAACGGATCCTGATTACTACTTGTAGGGATAGGTATTAATGATTCCGCGATGGTGTCAAAATCCATTATGGATGTTACATCATTAAAAATTGTCCATCCTTTCCCTCTCGCGTCTATAGGATTAATAATTATGTCGTTGTCAGGGTTATAAAATCTACTCAGATATGTCCCCTCTGCATCATAGATCACTGCTTTGCCTTGTCTTTCTCTAATTTTATCTACAATAGACGACAGTAAAACAGTTTTACCTACCCCTGTCCTTCCTGCGATTAAAAAATGCTCAACCTCTGCCTCTGTAGGTATAGAGACTCTGCCGATCTGTAGATAAGTATCTTTGCCTGATTTTTTGATTTGTTTGTTTAAATCATCGAGAGTAATTAGCCTCGACCCTCTCAAATATTTATCCGCCGATTGTTCCTCTGCCCTCGCTTTAAATTTCTTTAGAACAAATGGGAAGATAAGCCAAATAGGGGTAATCATAAAAAATATCTC
>CAYMMR010000193.1:0-690 GCA_964391545.1 uncultured Nitrospinota bacterium
TCTGAGTGGTAACAAGTAAAACACAGACGCTGTTCCTGCGGAAGCAGGAATCTATGTTATTAATTCTGGATTCCTGCTTTCGCGGGAATGACATCTGTGTCCAATATTTTCTTTTTTATCCATTTCTCTTTAATCTTCGGGACACCCATAGAATGGGTCGTGTTTTTTTTAGTCCGTGTAAGTCTGTGGCTTAAATTGGGTCTTTGTTTTTCTGTTGTTTCTCCCACAGCTTTGCATAGTTTATAAATACGACCATTGCAGCATGTATGCTCAAAATCAAGCCGTGCATACCCTCGAATATGCCTTTTTGTATTATATACTTTTGAAAAAATCTTGCCGCCGGTTTAGATACAAAATACCACAGATAGTTTGAAGGTTTTAGAATCATGCCTTTTTTTATCAATTCCTCTGCATCATAGTCCGTAAAAGAGTCAATTTTTTCCAGGTGATGGCTTATATTCCTATAAGTATTGTGGAGTATCTCGCCTTTCAGCAGCCCGACCCTGCCATTGACTATTATCTCCTCATGAACCTTTTTTTCATTAAATCTTCCCTTATCTTTTTTAAATAATCTAAGGATTGGAACATACCAGCCGCAATATCTCATAGGCTTGCCGAGATAGATATTTCTCCTGTAAATTTTAAATCCGTTAAATGAAGATTCCTCACTTCGTTCGGAATGACAAGCGA
>CAYMMR010000193.1:790-5501 GCA_964391545.1 uncultured Nitrospinota bacterium
AGGGTTCGGAATGACAAGCGAAGGGTTCGGAATGACAAGCGAAGGGTTCGGAATGACAAGCGAAGGGTTCGGAATGGCGCTCCATGTTACTTAATACTTTTTGAATCTCATCCCTCAACCCCTCTGTTACAACTTCATCTGCGTCAATGGATAAAATCCAATCGGATGCAGCCTGCTCGACGGCAAACTGCTTCTGCTCTCCAAATCCCTTCATCTCTCTTTGAAAAATTTTATTCGTATATCCCCTGCATATTTCCACTGTCCTGTCCGCGCTGAAGGAATCCACTATAATAATCTCATCCGCCCACTTAACGCTCTCGAGACAGTCCTTAATCCTGTCTTCTTCATTCTTCGTAATAATAACGGCAGAGATGCTCTTTTTCATTTTGTCTTATATTCCAATATTAACCCGCAAGAATCTTTTTCTGAACGACTTTTCCGGTGGATTATATAACTTTTCCTCTCACCGCATTTTTTCTTTTGTTCCAACCCCCCTCAATCCCCCCTTTTTTAAAGGGGGGAGGAAGGGGGGTTAAAATAGAGCAAAAGAAAAAATAACGGAAGCGAAGAAAAAGGATTCTTGCGGGTCACTAATCTAATAAGACCATCAATCTTTCCCGCATCCATCCCGAAATCCATGATTAATTTTATTACAGGTAGGACAAAGGCAATGGCTGTTTCAGGGTAATGCCTGTAATAGAACCCGTATCTGAAATTTATAATAATCCAATAAGCCGTTAAAAGAACAGAAAATCCAAAAAAGAGGTTTACATTAAAGATAGAAAATAGGGTATAAAGGAGAATCAACCTTAATATAATGGAAGTCTTTAAAAGCCACCATAAGTGATTAAAGTAAAATGGTTTATCGATTTTCATTACTGAAATCTGGGTATTCCCGCGGCGGATAAACCATTTTAAAACCCCATAGAGCGTCCCCCTCGGTTTATGATAAACAATAGCCGCAGGATTATAAAGGCATTTATATTTTCGGGAGACCCTTTGGGCAAGCTCATAATCTTCGCCGCTGTATTTTGTATCCTCGTGAAAATAGCCCGCCTCTTCAAATACCTTTTTCCTGTAGGCGCAGTTGCATGTGGATAATTGAGTTGTTTCACGGGGCTTTCCTTTTGAATTATGTATATATTTCAGCCCGCCGCCTGGAAATCCGAGTATAATCTCGCATTTGCCGATAATATTGGCATCCTTAACCTTAACTCCTCCTGCAATGCCTGCAACCACTTCGTCTTTAAAACCATTTACCAGTTCCCTGAGCCAGCCCTTTTCCACAATACAGTCATCGTCGGTAAATACGACTATATCGTTGGAGGCGTTTCTTATAGCGATATTCCTCGTATACCCGAAGCCCCTTCCCTCGCGCGGGATGACAATATATTTTACGCCCTCTATCGGTTCCGGCTTGTCGGTCTCTTCCACCACCACTATCTCGATTTTTTCTTTGGGATAATCGAGTTCTTTAATAGAAGCGAGGGCATTATTGAGGTCATATCTTCTGTCTTTTGTGCTTATGAGAATGGAGACTGATGGAAGTGTCATAGTGTCAGAGAATCAGAGTGTCAGAGTTTTTTATCTTTGACACTTTGACACTCTGACGCTTTGATACTACTATGCGGTTGGGTTTTTCAAAAGCTCCTCTAATGTCTTCAAAAAACTCTCTGCAGGCCGATCATACTCGATGCCGTAATATGTCGAATCATAAGGCGCAGGTTTCATATTCCTGATTATACCCTTAAAAGTCAACTGGCTGTCATTTTCTCCATGATTGAATGAGAGGCATACAGGGCTTCCTATTTTATATTGGATTACTGTCATCAATTTGCAGCCGCTGAGGCTCATATCCACGATAGTCCCGTCGCCAGCAGGCTCGTTTTTCTCGCTCGATATAGATGTCCAGTAAGATGTCGGCACTCTCAAGTCTTTTCTTATCGATACCCCTTCGAACTTATCGGGATATTTTATGGTAATATTCGGTATCTTTCTTTTCAGTAAAACCGTGGCAACATTGTAAGCCATGCCGTCTTCGGCAATGAACTTCAGCTTGCATTCCGTATCCGGCATTATGTGGATTAAGGTTGCATCGGGATTGGAGAGCCTGATGTTTATGTTTTTTTCGCTTATGGAAAAATCAATAATGGAACCCTGGTATTTCTTTTCGAAAATCTCCACAATCAGCCTCATCCCTTCATAAAACAGCCCCTTTCCGTTTGCCATAAAGTATTTTCTCCTTGCTTTTAAATCCTCTTTATTGTATCGTATTGGAAATTATTTGTATTTAAAGAGGTTAAATTCGATATAGATTACTATATAAGGCATTAAAATAGCAAGAAAAAATTATTTATGTCAACATTTCTCGGCATTATAAGCGGTGTATCGTTATTATTCATAGCCATATTCATGCAGGGCGGCATCGAGACATTCATCAATGTCCCGTCAATGATGATAACCTTTGGAGGAACCATTGCTGCAATATTTATCAGCTTCCCCCTGCCGAAGGTCTTCGGGGTATTGAGGGCTATACCGCAGGCATTCAGGGCAGATATTCAACAGCCCTCATGGGTTATAGCCCTTATGGTAAGACTCTCCTTTAAAGCGAGGCAGCAATCCCTTCTAAGCTTGGAAGAAGAGATGAACAGGGTTAATAATCGTTTTGTCCGGCTTGGACTCGAATTGGTTATAGACGGGCATCCCGCGGAGTTGATAAGGGATGTGCTGGATACGGAGCTCGATTTTCTCCAGACGAGGCACAGGTCGGGCGGGAACATACTCAGGACCGCCGCAAAGCTCTCGCCTGCCTTTGGCCTAATAGGAACACTTATAGGATTGATAGCCATGTTGAGAAACCTGGGAAGCGAAGCCGGCATGGTTGGGCTTGGCGCGGGTATGGCTGTATCTCTTATCACAACATTTTACGGCTCTATGGCAGCGAATCTGTTTTTTACACCTGTAGCAGAAAAGCTCCGATCGAGGACGGATGATGAGGTATTAAGGACGAGGATAATCATAGAGGGCATCCTGATGCTTCAGGCAGGGGCTAATCCGAGGGTTATGGAGAGGAAGCTTAATTCATATCTCCCGCCCGAATTAAGGGCAGCCCATTATGAAAAGCTCATAAAGAAGACGAGGGTAGAAACAGCAGACGAGGGAATGTGAAAATAGCAAAGACTTAATTTTTAACGCAAAGACGCAAAGAAGAGAAGAAAGAAAGAAATATAAAAAGTCTTTGCGTCTTTCTGTTACCCTTTGCGTCATTGCGTTAAATTCTATAATTTCTTTACAATGAAAAAAGGCATGTCCGAAAAAGACAGGCTGAATGCCGTAGACGAAGGAATGGAGGAGGGAGAAGAATCGCTTATCTGGGTGGTTACCTTCGGCGATATGGTAACCCAGCTGCTCGCCTTTTTCATACTGCTCTTGGCGCTTTCCGTTCCAAATGCAGAGGTAATGAAAGAGGTGATGGAGCAGATTCAGTCGCAATTTAAAAAGAAGGTCGAGCCTACAAAGTTGGAGGTGGTTGAGGATAAGATGGAGAAGCTTATCGTAGACGAAAATCTTACACGGGATGTGCATCTGACATCGGATACGAGGGGCATAGTCCTCTATGGGAGCGGAGACCTTTTTTTTAAATCGGGAGATTCTGAATTAAACGAGGAAATCAAATATTTTCTCGAGAGCATAAACGAAATCGTAAAGGATGTCCCTTATAAAATCCTTGTAGAGGGCCATACGGACGATGTCCCCATAAAAACGGAGAGATTTCCTACGAACTGGGAACTTTCATCTTCCCGCGCAAGCAGTGTGGTAAAATATTTTATCGAAAAAGGGATTGCGCCTCAAAGGCTCTCCGCTGTGGGATATGCAGAATTCAAACCGAGATTTCCAAAAACACCCGAGAACCGTCCGAAGAACAGGAGGGTGGAAATAATTATATTGAGGGAAAGGGTGTAGAGACCCTTCTCCCCTTAACAATTAGTTTCCCTTCCGAGAATAATCGGACAGCCTCCGGGTATATTTTATGTTCTTCCTTTAATATCCTCTCGGACAGGGTATCCGGTGTGTCCGTATCCATCACAGGAACGATTGCCTGAAGTATTATCGGCCCTGAATCCACACCCTCCTCGACAAAATGGACTGTAGCTCCCGAGAATTTTACTCCGTATTCTAAAGCCTTTTTCTGCGCATCGAGTCCGGGAAAGGCGGGCAGGAGGGACGGGTGAATATTTATTATCCTGCCCTTATATTTGTTCACAAAATAAGGGGTCAATATCCTCATGAATCCTGCAAGGCAGACGAGCCCGATATTCTTTTCTTCCAATACCTTTATAACTGCCTTATCATAATCCTCTTTCGTTTTATAAAGCGAAGGGTCGATAAATATCCCTTCAACATGGTGTTTTTTCGCCCTCTCCAGCGCATAGGCATCTTTTTTATTGCTGATAACCGCCTCGATATTTCCATTAATCTTGCAGGATTCTACGGCATCTATTATTGACTGGAGATTAGAACCCCTGCCGGATACAAGGACTGCTATTTTTAACATAAAGGTTAAGTGGTTAAGTAGTTCACACTGAAAAATGACCTTTTTTTCACTTCCGTTATTTTTCTTTTGCTCTATTTTAACCCCCCTTCCTCCCCCCTTTAAAAAAGGGGGGATTGAGGGGGGTTGGAACAAAAGAAAAAATGCGGTGAAAGGCCG